>NZ_JANRMI010000005.1 GCF_029531655.1 Bdellovibrio svalbardensis | reverse complement strand
TTTGAACCCGGTCTGGAAACAGATCGGGTTTTTTATTATCCAAATTGTAAACAATAATAAGATTATAACAGTTTGAATTGTTTCAAATCGAACTTGGACAGCCATCTAGAAGACTTTCTTTAGCGCTGTCAGATGATTAACTATTCTACTGACTAGATGTTGCTGGTGGGTTTCTTTTATCTGGTGTTGGCTGAGGCTGTTTGTCCTTGTCTGAGTGACCAGGAGTTTGGGTGTTTGGGGCCTTCGAGTTCTCTTTCTTGGCAGCTTCGTTTTCCTTTACTGGCTTTTCTGCAGAAGCTTGATGATTTAGATCGTTCATTGTGTAAGTGCGACCTATTTCGAAAATTTTGTTTTTGCTTTTAATATCAAAGAGACTTGCTTGCAGGATTATTCCTGGATTGCTTTCGTCTGGAAGATCCATAACCTCAATTTCTAAATAGCTTGTTCCATTTTGTACTCGCTGTATTCCCGGCTTGGCTTTTCCAAGGATAGCCCGGGCCAACTCAGAACCATTTCTATATTCTACAGTTGCGATCGATGACCATTGTTGAGGAAGTTGTTGCGATTGAGCCAAGGTTTTAAAATCATCATCTATCAGTTTTACTAACTGCTCAGCAGGGGTTAGCTGTACGCACGCTGATTCACCTTTTTGCGTGAGTTTCTTTTTAATATTGAGGCCACCTTCATCCTTTAGAGTTAAGAATGCTATGGTTGCTGCTGCAGCGATGATAAAGGCGCCAATGATCTTGTAGAGCATACGTTTAATTCCTCGTTGGTCTCTATTATTGGAAACATTGGGTTGGTGCTCAAAGGCTTTCGTACTTAGGCCCAAAATCGCTCCTTCGGCCTAGGTCTTTAAAAATCGTAAATAGTGGAAATCCTTCGGCTAAATTTGACCAAAGAAGGCCTTTGTCAAAAGAATCGACAGATGTGGCCTCGGAGTTGCCTTCTTGATATTTCCTCAAAATTAAGTGAAATCAACAACTTAGGATATAACGAGAATTCTGGCATCAAGGTTGGATATAAGAGCTTGAGAGAGGTGTCTATGAATGCGCTTACTAGATTTGCTGCTTTGTCCTTTGTTGTAGGACTTTACGTGGGTTGTTCCCCAGTGAAGTTCTCGTTAGACGATAGCAAGTGTAAAGACAGCGGATGTGTCGTTGTAGACGGCAAATATTCATTTAATTACTCGGCGACTGCTGGAGCTGGGAAGGTTGATATTCTGATTGTCGATGACAACTCAGCTTCAATGTCTTTCGAGCAGAAGCGTTTGGCACCTCGATTTGCTAACTTCATTCAGAATCTTGATGCTAGGCATGTCGACTATAGAATTGCGATCACAACGACCGATGTGAGTGGTGGTAAATTTCCGCAAGGTGGTAAGTTGATCTCGTACGGAGATGGCAGTGCTTACCTTGTTCCTGGCAATGCGAATCGAGTTAATCTTTTCAGTGCAGCGATTCAAAGACCTGAAACTTTGGCTTGTGAGAACTTCATCGCAAACTGGTTCCGCAGCAATGGACTTTCTTCACAGGAAAGTGCGGAGTATGCAAATCAATACAGTCAGAACTGCCCATCGGGTGACGAGCGTGGTGTTTATTCTGCGAACTTGGTGGTTCAAAATAATCCTGGCAACTTCATTCGCAACGATGCTCATTTGTCCGTGATCTTCTTGTCTGATGAAGATGAAAGAAGCGGTTTGTATAACAACGGTTCTCCTTTGAATACTTTAGATCAGCCGGCGACCTTGATTAATAATGTGAAGACTTTGTTAGGAAATGAGAAATACAACTCATTGAGCCTTCATTCCATTATCGTAAAAGACTCTGCGTGTTTGAATGTTCAGAACAGTCAAACGTTGGGAAATCCTGCGAACTCTGTGACGACGGGAATGGTTCAAGGAAGTATTGGGTATGTTTATCAAAAGTTCGCTGACAGCTCTTGGGGTGTATCTGCGGATATTTGCTCTGAGAACTACACGGGACAGCTTGGCAACATTCAGACGCGAATTGAGAGTGCGATTAAAGATGTGATGTTGAATTGTGCTAATCCTGAAGAACTTGTGGTGACAGTGTCGGGTGCTCCGGTGTCTCACTACTTGGATGGAAAAGTGTTGAAGTTCAATCAGTATCTTGCCCCAGGTACAAGCGTGAGTTTGTCATACAAGTGCAGTAGCTTGTAATAGGCCACGCACCGAGCGAAATAGAAGCAAGGACCTTGAGGCTTTCGCAATAGAAAGTCTCAGAATGAGGTGCCTTGCTTTTTTCATTTTGGGACGATGATTTTCAATTCTTCTAAAAGTGTGGAACTCTTAAACACTGAAAAGCCGATTATTTTTCAAGCCAATGATTCTTTTTTTATAACCAAAATAGTGTGTCCCCCAGCTTTAGTCTTGGATTACATTACCGATAAAATTGCTATGGGTATGTTAGATCGATATAAGAAAAAAGGTGGATTTTATCAACTGCTTCAATTGCTGGAGACGTCTCCAGTTGCAAAGCGTGAGCAGTTTTTAACTTTAATTGCAGGGGAAAGTCCCATTTGGGAAGAGGCTCTCCGCAAGAAAATTTTAACGATCACTCGTGTATATAGCTGGGACGGGCAATATCTCGTGGAGATTTTTTCTCGCGTCCAACCTATGACTCTGGCTTATGCGCTTCATGGCAGTCCTCCAGAGCAAATTGAAAGTCTTTTGAGTTGTCTGCCGCCAATATCAAAAAGAAAAATTACCGACTTGATGGCTGAAACCAATCCGTCAGCTGCGGAAAAAGGGACTTGCGTCTCGAAGATGGTATCAGAAGTTCGTGGATTTGTTTCTCAAGGTATTATTCGTCTAGAGAAAGTGGATCCTGAGCTTCATATTCCAGAGAACATCGAAGAGCTTCTGAATTCTTCTGTGCATTCTATACCAGTTTACTCGAATGAACCGGCTAAGAAGGACAGTGCTCCTAATATTGTCGGCGAATCTGATGATAATCCGGCAGCTCAGCAAGAGATGGACTTTTTAAAACGTAAGGTCAATCAACTTGCATCTGAGGTGAACGCTTTGAAGCACGAAAATACTGTTTTAAAGGATAAGCTTTCGCAGATTAAAAAGATCGCTTAGAGATCATTATTTATTTTTAGATATATCAAAAAGCCTGTCATTTTGACGGGCTTTTTTTTACCCTTGAAGAGCTTCACACGCGTTCGTGCTTCTCAGTGAAGCAAGATCTACCTAAGTATCTACCATCTAGATTTGCGGTGCTATTTCTCTCTTGGGCTGTTGAGTGTTTCGCTGCGCCTAAGAACAACGGCTTTGTCTTTCTCTCGATTTTTTCTCGTATTTAGGACTGGGAATTCCAAATAAAGTGTCGAGATTCTCGACAAAGTTAAATCTGATTAAACTCGTAAAACCCAACACCGATAAGCCTTTCGTAGTGCGTGTGGGGTAAAAAATGACAGCAATGATGTTCAACTTTGTGTTGAGTGTTCTTTTCATTTCGGTGGCAACTCAGGCTCAGACTGTGAGCTCGAAAAATGATAATCGGGAAGCACAGTTTTTGACGGAGGTCGCTCAAAAAGCGGATCCAGATCAGGCCACGACTCAGAGCTTTTTAGAAGAGATTCCAGATGGGCTTAGCACCAAGGATATCAGCCCAGCTTGTGACCCAAAAATTTTTGAAGACTCTGTCTTGAGCAAAAAGAGATCAAGTGCAGAATACTTTAAGTTAGCTAAAGACTATTTTAAACGCTGTGAGTATGAGCTTTCTGCAAGATCACCCAAGGGTGTTATCGCTCTTTTGAAGTACTCAATGTACAAGTATCCATTTTTACAGCATCCACAAGTTTCTGAGTTTACGATGAAGCTCTCCAACGGAGTTCAGTTGCCAGCAATCATGGCGTTGAAGCAGGATGGTCGTCCTCGTCCGCTTGTTGTAGTAAAGTGCGGAACGTTCTGTTCTGCCTCTGAGTCGCCTTCGATGAAGGCCTATCTTATGAGTTTATTCGATCAAAGCCCATTCAACGTCGTCTTGTTGGCGAGTCAAACAGGCTTGGATTATATGGCCTTGAATCATGTGGTTCAATTGGGTGGGTACTCAGAAGGTTATGAGGCTTTGCTCGCTGGTAAATGGCTCAAGGAACAATGGGCCTACAGAGATCGCATTTCGAGTATGCACTTGATGGGTATCAGTCTTGGGGGGAGTGCTGCGATTTATGGCGCTACCTATAACGATATGTATCCACAAACCGACGGTTCGAAGGTCTTCAGTTCTGTCGCAGCCATTTGCCCTGTGGTGAGCTTAAAACCGACCTTGGAACATCTCTATAGCAGCTTTATCGTGGGTCCTATTTTCGCTAAATTGACGAAAAATCAATTCATGGATGCGCGTGGGGACTTGGCTGACGTTCCGGATCTTTTGGTTGAAGGCCGTATTCCTAAGAAAACAGCAGAAATGGCGGACTTTTTAGGTGAGTTGACATCCACATCTTTGCAACGTCGTGGAATTGCCAGCACTCCGAGTTCTTATTTTAAGTCTAATAACTTCTGGAATTTGCGCACAAAGATTCAAACTCCGATGCTTGTATGGGCTTCGAAGAATGACATCATCGTGAATAATAAAATCAATGCGCGGGTAATAGAGCAAGATGACTACTACGAAAAATCACCGAATGTGGGTGTTTTGAATCTTTCTTATGGAAGTCATTGCGGATTCCACGGAGCCTATGGGCCGTTGGCAGCGTCGACCGTTCTAAGAACATTCGTGATGTCTCACAGTCCTGAATTCTCAGCAAACTATCAGCAAAATACAACGCCTTGGAATTTTGGCTTTAAGAAAATGTATTCTGTAGAGGAGCATGTGGGGCAGTCTTTTGAGTTTGCTTCGAAATCAAGTGATGTGAAGGTTTCCTTTAGAATCTTTAACTGGAGTGGGAAACAATGTCAGGAGCAGGGGCCGTGGGCAGGAAATGGAATGTGCATTACGACCAAGTCCTACACTGTGCCGGTGACTTCGTTAAAACAGTTGGGTGCGCGAGTGCCACGAAATAATATTGAAGCGCAAACCTTGAGTCGCGAATTTAATACGAAAGTTGAATTCCGAACAAAAGATCAAAAGCCATTGAATGGTTCAAGCGCGTCTGAGTTTGTAATGACTTGGAGAACCGCTTTTGAGTGATGACTATCTTGGAAAAGATGGTGCCTCGAGTGATTTCACTATGAAGGAAAAAGAAAACGCGGCTTAGTGGCCGCGTTTTCTTTAGGATGAATGAGTCTTGATGATGACTTATTGGATGCTTGCGAGAGCATTGCGAAGCGCTTCTTCATCTTTAACTCCAACAAATACCAGCTCCGTGCGGCGATCGGCTCTCATTGATCCGCCAGTGGCTTCAGAGGATCCTTTACCGACTGCAGTAACAGGCACATCTTTCAGACCATTTTTTTGCAGAATAGCTTTAACTTGTTCTGCTCTAGCTTGAGAAAGTCTGTCATTTGTTTTTGTGCTACCAGTTGAGTCTGTGTAGCCAACAACTTCAACTCTCTCTAAAAGGTTGCTGTGTTCATTAAGTACTTTGGCTACTTTTGCCAAGTGTTTTTTGTCTGCATTGCTCACTGAGTATTTGCCAGAAGAGAACTGAATCGCACCGGCAGTTGCCAGAGAGCTGTAAGCGACGTCACGAAGAACTGGAGTTGATTCTCGCTCCGTCAGCATTTCTGGTTCAGCTTGTTTTGCCTCAGCAGATTTCGCGGATGCTTTGTAAGCATTTGGATTCCAACCAATTTGGAGATCCACGAGATACATATAGATCTCGTTGCCCGTATTATTTGTTAACGCCATCGCGCGACCACCCACGCGACCTAACCAAGCTGGAGCAAGATTGAATTCTTTAAGAACTTGCAGGCCTACGAATTGCGCGTCCTCTTGTTCAGCTGCGTAGTTGCCACCTTGACCGAACATCTGGTCGGCAACAACGCCTGTTTGCCAGCGATTTTCAGAGCGGTAACGAGCGGCAAGTTCGATCGCCGCATTATTAATGCTTGAGTCTTTGGCTGTGGATTGGCTAAAAGACTGACTGTTGAAGCCATATCCAAATTCCGAAACCCAAGGGCTTTCGAAATAATAAGATCCTAGAAGTTTCACAGTTCCAGGTGTTCCTTCCTGAGCCGAGGTTCCGTTCTCACCGTATCCAGTATAACCCCCACCAGCCCCAATGAATGGAATGAGACCTCGCGGGTTAGTTTCCACAGCTTCTCTAGAGAACTGAAGAGTACTGGAAGTAGCGGATTGGTCTTGAGCCTGCGCCAAGGATCCTACACATAGCAATGAAGCAAGTATGATTTTTTTCATGGGTGTCTCCTTTATAAAATATCATCCTCAGTATCTACTTCATTGTGAGGACGTCAAATTATAGCGGGCTTATAAACTCATTTGTGTACTCATACATAAAAGCATCTTGTTTGATGTCATTGACTGGATCTGGATACATTTCAGGCGAGTAACTTTTTAGACGAGAGTTAGAGAAGAACTGTTGAATCGCGGGGGGAGTGGAGTGATGAAGGTGTATGAAGAATGCAAATGCGTGCGCAGTGATCCTTCTTGAGTAATCTTTCTTGCTGAGAAAGAATTTGATCAGCTTATTTTTCAAGGTCCATTTTCTTATAGTTGATTTGTCTATTGAACTTCTTCTCAATGCGAAGCCGACCCTGCTGTCCCATTTTTTCTCGGAGATGATTGTTTTGAATCAACTCCAGAAGAGCTTTTTTGTAGGCGGATTTTTCCATGAGAGGAGTGAGTACCCCACTGACCTGATCCTCAACCGCGTCTGGGACACCACCATTTTTAAAAGCGATGACGGGCAGTCGCTGTGATTGAGCTTCGAGATAAACAAGTCCAAAGCTTTCATCAATGCCGGGGAATGCAAAAAGGTCGCTGCTGCGGAGAAGTTCCAAAATTTTCTCTTTGCCGAGAGCACCACACAGTTGAACTCTGGATTTAAGCAGAGACTCTGCATAGTGTTTAACCTCTTCAAATGAGGGACCATCTCCGGCAATCTTCAGATTGAAATTTAACTGTTGAGATGCCATTTCTTGTTGAAGTTCAGCGATTGCTTCAATTAAGAACTTCACACCATCGACCTTGCGACCAGGGCGAAGCATGGAGATGCAGGAAATCTGAATGCTTTGTGGTGTTGATGTTTTTTTTCCTGGATCTGTGAAAACACTTAAATTCAATGAGGGTGGTATATAACAAACTCGTGATGCTGGGAGAACCTTGAGCAAGCCTTCGATATCATCGGTTTTGTCGGTATATACACAATTGGCCCGCTGAAGGGACCACTTCGTCAGATAGTATCCAACTTTGAAGCCGGTTAGGCTGCGGGGTTTTTCAGAAAACATTCCTTCGAAGACATAGTATCGTTTTCTAAAAAATGTCGACAGAATCAGACCCAACGGATCCGGTGCTTTGTAGTAAAGATGATAAGTAAAAAAGATATCAGGCTGAAATGTCAGTGCCTTCCAAAATGCTTTTGGGAAACTTCTTAAAAAGCTCCACCATCCGCGTCCTGTTTGAAAAAAGAAGGGCGTCTGAAATTCAGAGAGAATTTCAACCTGATGACCTTGCTCTTGTAAATATTCAAAAAGACCACGGGCTATCTCACGATCACCCGATGCCTCGGGATGATGTATGGATTTCATTGGCGAATAAAACAATATTTTCAAAACTGATGCCCTTCGAAGACTTGTTCGAGTCTTTTCAACAGAGTGGCTGAATAACAAATCAATTTGAAAAAGGGGAGGGAAAATTCCACATGGTTCCGGCTTGAGAAACTTGGAATCTCGAAATTTTTAATGTACACCCTTGCCGTCGAAGAGGATTTTCATAATGCAGAAAAAAATTGTTCCCTTGCCCGCGCTGACTTCGTTGAGATTTTTTGCAGCTCTTGCCATCCTCGCCCTTCACTGTGAGGGTTATTTTGGTATTGCGAAGCCTTTTGTGCGTCAGATCTACAATACGCAACCTGTGAGTTTCTTTTTTGTTCTTTCGGGCTTTATCATGTTCTATTGCTATCCTTACTTTGAGCGGGCTGGAGATGTTCTGCGCTTCTATCGCGCACGTTGGTCACGCATTTGGCCGACACACATTCTTGCATTTATTGTGGCTTTTTTGGCTAGCCACAGACCTGACTCTGACTATTTTATATATGGTAAGTCTGCCCTTGAGTCTGTTGGAATGGCTCTTTCCAACATTCTATTGATTCAAGCATGGATTCCTAAACAGAGTTTCTACAGCTCTTACTATTCTCACTCATGGTCTATCTCCACAGAGTTTTTCTTTTACCTGCTTTTCCCGGTATTTGTTTACGGTTTTGCTCGTCGATGGAAGTTGTGGTTGGGCCTTTCCGTGGGATTGGTTTTGGCGGCCATGATTGCTTCAGGAGTTTTCGAGATTCCTTCCTATCGTTCTGGTTTTGATGGACTGACGACATCGGCTCTTTTTCACGTCAATCCAGTTGTCAGAGTTTTTGAATTTATCCTGGGCATGACCGTAGGACTGGTATTTACGAAGTATCAGACCGAAAATGGCGCTGCTGGGAAAACATTGAAAGGGACATTGTGGGAAGTTGGAGCTTTGATTTTGTTGATCATCAACATGCGAAGTTCGATTTTGCTAGGATGGTCTTTTTCCGGAGTCGCGACAACTGGAGTTGCTGCATGGCTGGTTCACTCAGGTTCATGTTTGGGTGCGGCTTTTTTAATTTATACTTTTGCGAAACACGAAGGTGCGATTTCTCAATTTTTAAGCCGTAAGTTTTTTGTCTTATTGGGCGAAATTTCTTTTACGCTCTATATGATACACGGCCACTATATGATGGCCTTCCGCAAGGGGGATCATCCCTTGGATGTTCTGCCGCTTCCGCTGCAGTTTCCGGCTTATCTGTTTTTGATGATGGTCATGTCGTATGTTTTTTGGAAGTGGTTTGAAGTTCCAGTCAGAAAGCGTTTGCTTCGTAGTTGATTGGAACCCCAAGTCTGCTTCTAAAAGTCCAAACCGACGCCGATAGAAATGAAGAAGGTAGTGAGGGTGACGCTCGCACCGTCAGAGGATCTGTCAAATGAGTTTTTCTTCACTCCGAGGCCTCCTTCCCAGAAGAATCCCGGGGAAGACATCATTTTAATATTCGCATTGAGAGCATAGTTTTGCCCTAAAGAATATTGACTATCCAAACTTGAAAAATAATTTACGAGATCCAGACTGAACCATTTTGGGTGATTGAGAAATGATATGCCATTAAGCCAACTGTCAATGGATCGTGGCATGGAACGGGCCCAAAACAGTCCCGCCCCCATCATAGGCGCCGTCAATTCTCCAATGGTTAGATTGTCATAGGCAGCAAAAGCTCCCACTGTTTCGTCTCGGCCCCAAAGGCCTGGAGAGAAGCGATAACGCAAGTCCGCTTCAAGCGATTGTAGCCTTACTTTTCCCGCAGTGTTCGTCGGAAGATCTGTCATCGAGGCAAAATACCGAGTCGTGAGACCCCAACGCTGTTTTGATAAATAGTAATTTTGAGATCCAAGGACATCATTAAACCACCAAGCGAAATGACCCTCGCCAAGCAGGGCATAGCTGCCTTCCGTGGTAAGAACTTCAGTTAGACGAAGGCTGGCTTCGCGTGGAGCCCCTCGATAGGGTTCCAAATAAGCCTTATGCGGAATTTTGTCGGCTGGAATATCCAGAGTGACCGTATTGTTTGAGAATTTCCTTTCTGCAGGGAATTCCCATTTTTTGAGCTCACCGAGAGAGTTTGCATAGGTGACTTCGTCTTTGTCTGAGTAAGTATCTATGAGGGCACGCGAAGACACATAGATGCGGTCTTGCGGTTGTGGGGGATTTTGAATTTCTAAAGCATGCGTAAATAATCCCCCCTGAACTCCCGGCATATCCAAAGTAGGCTCTTTACCAGAGAGTTCGACCTGCCATAAGCGCGGAGGCTCCGCAATGGTTCTTTCAAATCCGAGAAGACGGGTCGTTTTTCCATATTCAATCTGAGGAAGCTCTTGAGCTGACTCAGCCAGAGGTTTTAGTCCTCCTCCCGTCAGCATAACAGAGCCGGGTTTTTCTGTCGCAATCATGTCTTTGACTTCAAGAGGTGCGGGCGTTGAGACGAATTCATAGGTGGCATCGTTTGCAAGTCGAGCAAAAAAATGAACGGGCTTGCCGATTTCAACATCTTCAAAGCCGTGCCCTTTTTTTTGCTCACTTTGAATGATCACCTGAGGTGTTACGGTTGTTGGAACCAGAAGTAACTTGCGACTGGCGTCGGCGGTTTCAATGCCATACCACTGTGAACAAAGACTGACATGTCCTTGGTCCTTTTCGGAGCGCAGACAGAAACGAAAGCGTTCATGGTCCTTCCAGCGAGGCGCTTTCGAGTCGTTCCAATCTTTGAATTGCAAACTGCCGTTTTCGGAAGTTTTTATTTTCCATAACTCTTCACCAAATTTATTGATGATGCTGATTTCACCGCCAGCGATAAGAACTTTATTCCATTTTAAATTCAATTCATTGTTTTCTAAGCGAGCGGTGAAGGAATCGCCGTCAATTGTCTGAGAGCCCAAGACCAGCTTTTGTCCTTTGGAGCTATCCAAATTGTATGACAGGCCAAATTTTTTAATTTTTAATTCGTTCTCGAGAGTCTGAAAGAAAATCGGACGATTGAATTCCGGTGGTCTTTCAGATTTGAGCGGAGAAGTGTCGTCAGCACGAACGCTTAATGCGAATATATTCAATGCTAAAATTATTAGAAGATTCATAGCAGAGTTCATCACTTTCATGTTTTATTTTCCGGAACGTAGCAGGTTCAACATGTTAAGGAGGGCGATCGATCTCGAAGATCAATCGCCAACGTTGATGGAGTTAAGGGCGGCCATATCGCCAGCAAATTTGCCTTTTGCAGTCGTGCTGTCGTATCCCAATTGTCCAGAGGAGTTATTGCCCCAACATTTTGCTTCATTGTTGTCCAGAAGCGCACAGCTGAAGTCATAACCGATAGAAATATTTTTTGCAGATCGTCCTGAACCCAAGTTGATAGAGGTTAGAGAAGTCATCGTTCCCGCAGAGCTACCTCTTTCAGTGGTGTCGTCGTAGCCTAGTTGTCCAGAAGAGTTATCACCCCAACACTTCACGGCATCATTATCAAGGATAGCGCAAGTGTGAGTGCCACCGGATTGAATTTCTTTGGCTGTTCTTCCTGCGCCTAAAAAGACTGTCGTAAGCGCTGCCATGTCGCCAGAGGCTCCACCGCGCCAGTTATAGTCTTCATAACCGGTCTCACCGTAATAGCTGGCGCCCCAGCATTTTACAGCGCCTGTATCTAAGATCGCACAGGTGTGGGTCTCGTTGATGGAGATCGCCTTGGCTGTTCTGCCAGCTCCGAGGTTCACAGTGCCGAGCGCTGCCATCTGGCCTGGAGTATCTCCGCGGTTTATATAGTGATCATAGCCGAGATGACCCTCACCATTGAATCCCCAGCATTTGACCTGATCGTTATCAAGAATCGCGCAAGTTGAGATTCCACCAGCGGCAATCATTTTTGCAGTTCGACCAGCTCCTAAGTTGACGGTCCCTAATGCCGCCATTTCGCCGGCACCATCACCAATACCGCTGTCGGCACTGTCATTTCCGAGTTGGCCATCGCCACCATTTCCCCAGCACTTAACTGCGTTGGTATCTAAGATGACACACACGTGAGAGTTTCCCGCAGAAATTGCTTTCGCAGTTCTTCCGGCACCAATGTTGACGGTTGCTAGCGAAGCCATGCTTCCCGCAGTGTGTCCGCGTGATGCAAAGTCGTCATAGCCCAGTTGCCCGTTCCAGTTTCTGCCCCAGCACTTCACAGCGCCCGTATCAAGAATAGCGCAGGTAAATGCGCCTCCGAGAGCGATCGCCTGAGCAGTTCGCCCAGCGCCAAGATTGACGTTCGCTAAAGCAGCCATGTCGCCGGCGGTTTTGCCTCGATCGACGGTGTCGTCATAGCCCAGCTGACCAGCTGAGTTTGAACCCCAACACTTCACAGCGCCGGAGTTGAGAATTGCGCAGGTGTGACCGGAGCCCGTGGCAATCTTTTGTAGACTTTTGCTCACGACAGGGGCCGTTGGCGTCGGAGTCAAGGAGGCCAGCTCAATCGGGACCTTGTAATCCACTGAAACCTGGCAGGCCGTCAAAAGGGAAACCGTTGAAGTGAATAATAAAAAACTGGCGTTGAAGGCAAAGATGGAGTTGCAGGTACGTCTCATGAAGTCTCCGAAGTTAATCTGTATGTGACTTCTTTTCGGAAATGCTCTGAGACTTCTTGAGTTTTCTTAGCTATCTTTCGCTCCCGTCTTTATTTGGGGCGATTCGGTCTGCTAAGGAAGGTTGGAACTTATTCACAAATTTTAATGGGGAGATCTCACTCTTGGAAGAAAGACCCTTTTTTTAAAGACGGCGATGGGTGTGAGTAGCTGCATCCAAAAAAGAGACAGCCTGAAGCTATCTCAGCCATTTTTCAATGGTGTTTTTACATGTGCCAGAGGGTAGATAGTGTTGGCAAACCCTAATACACGATTGGGGGCTTGGTCGCAGCGCGGGCTTTATGAAAAGTTTGGATTTAAGGACTTAGCGATTCCTGGATTGGAATTGCGGTTTTGATATTCATGTCGAGCTGAAGATGCTATTTGTTCTGCTTAAAGATCTCATCGATATTTGCATGAAGTTTCGAAGTCAGGCTCTCCATCAGAACCTTCGTGAAGTCTTCTAGGGTGTCGGCCGATTCAAAAGATTCTTCAAGCAACTCAGCCTCAGCTGTCAATTGTTTAGAAGTGTCTGTCTTCAGAGATTCATTTTTTGGATCTTGTGAATGAGACATAAAATTACTCCTGAAACGATAAAAGCCTTTTGAAGTTCTTCAAAAGGCTTTTATTAAATTCATTAAAATGGTCGCCAATGCTTAAGTCTAAACGCACGCGTCCAACCTCATGAGATCATTCATAAAAAATTTAATCAAAGAAGCGATATTTCGGTAGAAGTCTGCAAATTGTTTGAAAAGGGTCTCTCTTTGCGAGACATCGGTAAAGAACTCAACATATCAAAAACAAAAGTCAGAAGTCGTCTGATCAAAGCTGGAGTTCTTTTAAGACCGAAAGATCCAACCCCAGAAGAAGTCACTCGATGGAGAATCTGGAAAACGAAAGCTCCTCCGCCATTTGGGTTCTGTTACTTTCAAGGGAAGCAGGTAAAGAACCCGGTTGAGTATGATGTATTACTTAAAATCCATCGCCAATGGAAAGAGGGGCGTGATGCCAATGAAATCACTCATTACCTCAATGCGAAGAGGCTTAAGCCTCGAAAGGCCAAGGTTTGGCATAATAAGGCTGTAAAGAAGATCCTGGAGCGTTTTGAATCTAAGAAGATTGCCATTGAGGGGAAGGAGTTATGAACTTTTCGAATCTGATCTTCTGGGCGGTGACCGTTATTACGGGGTTGCTTGGTGCGTATAAGATTGGAGCCATTCAGAGGATGGTTTGGCGGGCGCAGGCGAAGGTTATTTACGAATCCAGAACTGCTACTTGGGGAACGCCGAAAATGCTGAAAGAGTAGGAGGATCCATAAGTCAGTGCGAATATAGACGAATTAAGGTTTATTGAGATTAAATTGATTTACAAGCTGGTCGCATATTTATAAGGTTCTCTCTTCATCTTTAAGGGGGAAGCTTGAAAAAGCATTTTTCTGTAAAGTCCATTGTTGGCCTTTCACTATTGGTCGCCGCAGCAATCGTAACATCAGTGACGATTCACGAATTTTTACACTTTGCTGTCGCACGCCTACTTGATGTTCCTGCAAACTTTTTAAATTTAACAGCTGTCGGTATCCCGAATGTCGATGTAAATAAATTTCCAAGCCACCACCTTTTATTCATGAATGGTGTAGCTCCCATTTTCAGCATGCTAGTTTTGGGCGCTTTGGGATTTCTGTATTGCATTCGCAAAGCACCTCAACAGCAAGGGCGCCTTTATTATTTTGTTGCGTGGATAACGGCGCTCAACGTTCCATATCTAGGTTTGCAAATGATTCTTAGTTCCACTCGTGTAAAATTTAATGGAACTGGCAATGACTTTGCTGCGGTCTTGGGCTATTTCGATATTTCTATGAATACTCGAATTGCTTTGAGCGTTTTGGGTTATATTGTATTTTTGTGCCTACTGATTCCTCTGAAGAAATTCATTTTTCATTCTCAGGATACAATCACCACTGTGCCTGAGAGATCGATTTTTAAACGAATCTCAGGAGCGTCTTTTCTGTTAATAGGCTTTTTTTCTGTCTGCATTGGAAATTGGTTACTATCGGATGGAAACTCTTTAGGCATGTTGTTACTTATATTTGGGACCCTTGGCTCAATATCGATTGCTTTTGTATTTTTAATTCCATGGCGACATGAAAAAGTATTAAGTGTTTCTGCAAAGTGGCTCTTGCCGGGTATTATTGGTTCGCTTCTTTTGTTACCCATCGGCATCATCGATGGAAACGATTATGCAATATTCTGGTTGGTCGTAGCGCCAATAGCATTAGGGACGGTCTACTTTTCTTCAAGAGTTCCTACTGTTGTCAGTTAATCCCTTGTTTCTAATACAAAGCCTGCTCGTTAAGACAGGCTTTTTTGCAATTAGGGGGCTTAGAAGCATTCCTTTCTAGATCAACATCCTGTTGATCTAGAAAGTGTTCGTCCGATAAAACAAAAATGGGCTTTAAACAAACTTTCTTACTGGTCTTAAGTCTTCTCACGCTAACAAGTACCTCATGCGTTAGCGGTGCTTCTCGAGTCTACCGTTGTGTAAGCTCCGTGAATAGTTGTCAGGGAGCCTTTTTAGATAGTACTCCCACAGAACCATCAGTCCGAGGTTTTCAAAAAATTGAGGATGTTGAGGACTGGAAAAATAATGTCGAACTTTGGGGTGTTCCGGATGGCGCGACTAAGATGGTTTACATTGGACGACTTTCGGCTGAACCCAATCGGGATAGCCATGATGTTGCCATTCCCGGAGATGTTATGATTGGATACATTGAGGTTGAGTCGAAATTTCGGGAACGTGGAGCACAAGACGCGATGTTCGCATATTTTCTCTCCAAAAATCCAACGGTTAAAAAAATAGCTACGGGACTTACGGAGACAAATGCAGCAATTTTTCGGAGTGCGTTGATAGAACGCTTAAAGGAAGTGGATCGTGATTTTAATGGTAACATTGAAGCCAAGTTAAAAAGTCTTCCGCAACATGAGGTGGACTCCCTCTTAAAGTGGGCTTATGACAAAACGCCCGCCGCAAAAAGTCGCTATAAGTTTAAATTTGAGCTATGCAAGGGGCCTGGATCAGTTAACATTGAAAACTACGACACCAGAAGTTTTACTGTATGGGTTACCACTTGCCGATAGCTTTGAAGCGGTTAGATTTCGAATATATGGCGAGATGGCAACTCGCTATCTGATGCAGTTAAAGCCTGTATAGATAACCCACTAGTGATCGATACAAAGTTTTTATCAAAACGCACTGACTTCAGTGCGTTTTTTTATTGAACTTATTCCAAGAGAAAACGACCTATTTATTCTGCTTAAAGATCTCATCAATATTCGCATGAAGTTTCGAAGTCAGGCTCTCCATCAGAACCTTCGTGAAATCCTCAAGGGTGTCAGCTGACTCAAAAGATTCTTCAAGCATCTCGGCCTCAGCTGTCAGTTGTTCAGGAGTGTCTGTTGTCAGAGATTCATTTTTCGGATCTTGTGAGTGAGACATAATTACTCCTGAAACGAAAAAAGCCTTTTGAAGAACTTCAAAAGGCTTTTATTAAATTCATTAAAATGGTCGGGGCGATAGGATTCGAACCTACGACCCTCTGGTCCCAAACCAGATGCGCTACCAGACTGCGCTACGCCCCGACGAGAGCAGGAAGTTAATAATTATAGCGGCTTTTGTCAAACTACTAGATTCTAACGCAGAACATAAGTATCCTTTTTTACATCATGGAAAAACTGATCGAATCACTTCCGAAGCCAATCCTCGCCTTACTTGCCATTTTGATAGGCATTGGCGTTTTTATGATGATCAATCCTCCGCATACAGTTTGTGATACGCAAGAGGAAGCAATGCGTGAAGCCCAGAAGGGCAATTTGTTTCCGACGGAAGTTAAGAAGAATAAGATCCCACCCACTATCGGAAGAGCTAAAGAAGCTTGTCAAATTGGCAACAGCGCAGGCTCTTGTTACGAATATTTTTCTTCTTTGAAGGAAATTGCTAACGAAGTAGGCAAAGGTTCGAGCGAGTGCACGGCACAGCTCTATGGAGTGAAGGAAGTTTCATCAGCCTTAAATGATGGAATTGAATTGATGGCCCGTTTGGCCTGGGGAGTGAAGCCTCCTGAGCCGGGGTTTGAACGTTTCGGCTGGATGCAGGAGGCTGAAATTGCGGTTTTCTGTCGTCTGAAGAGCACCTATATTCGTGCGAATGGTGAGGAAGCTTGGAATGCTCTTCGTTTGAAGATTTTCAGCAAACTTCCAGGTGAGGAGCTGCCTCCGCCAACGGATCCTGCCGTGGCGGTTGTTGAACCCAAGAAGGCCACGGCAGTTATGTCGGAGCTGGATATTTTTAATCGCAGCATTTTCTCAGTTCGTTGTGAAACCTATTAGTTATACTGATTGTTGATCTACAAAGAAGCGAGCTCCAGGGATTTCCAAGTGAAGCCTTGCTTCTTTCTTTTGAGCCTTCCGGAGAGCGCAAAATTTTTGTCGATTTTATTTTGAATCAAGTAGCTCAGTGATGATTTGTTGAGGGAAGCTTGATCATTGATCGGTTGAAGTGACCATTCGCAGGGGTTCAAGCCAAATTTTTGAAGTTCAGCGTAAAGTTGAATTTGCAGCATTTCGTGTTTCATAATTTTTCCTGTTTGCGCTCTGGCAGATCCAGAGATTGTGTTGGTTGTCCCATGACCCACTGTGCAAGGCAGGAGCCGGATTGAAATCTCGTCAGATCTTATAGAAGGGGAGCTGATGCGCTCCTTGTCTTGAGTTGTCCCCAATGCTGGTCTAATTTCTTAGACATGAGACGAAATGCTTTTCTTGGATATTTAGTGGCTCAACTTATCGTGATCTTCGCGGTGATGTTTTTGTTTAAATTCATCGCAGACCGTCAAGTGGCTGCGACGATTGCTGGAGTCCTCTTTGTGGGCCTTCCCATGCTTTTAATGGCCTTTGAATACCGCAGAGCGGATACAGAAGAGGTTGTTTGGTATGTAGGGGTTATGCAGTTTTGGACGCTGTTTGCACTGCCGATATTGGGGCTGAGAGTCTTTAATTGGGGAGTGCCCTTTGATCAGTTGGCCTTCTTGGGGATTCCAGGGCCCGTTCTGCATCAATGGTCTAGTAAAAGCTACATGGTGATGATGGTTTTGACCGCCTGGACGTGGTGGAAGCTTTCCAGAAAAAAGGTCTAGGTAGTTTTTGAGAAATTAAGGGCGTTAAACGAAAAAAAGCCGGTCAATGACCGGCTTTTTCTTTAGCTTTCCCCAGGAAATCCTATTCAGTTCAGATCTTCTTAGATCTCGAAAGGAACTGGAGAAATAGCTTCTGCTCTGCTGAAAGTGTCGTAAGCGTCAGTACCAGAAGGTAGCAAAGCTAGGTTACGAGCTTTCTTAACTGCAGCTGCAACACGTTTTTGTTGAGCAACTGATAGCTTAGAGATTCTAGAAGGAGTGATTTTGCCACCATCGCCGATAAAACGAGTCAAAGATGCTGGATCTTTGTAATCGAATACGTGGTCGCCTGAGAATTCTTGTCTGTATTTGCTACGAGTAGTTTTTTTCATTCTATCCTCTTTTTGATTTCCTAATGGTTAGCGAGTTATTGTGTGTACAAGAAAAAAAGGTTGCCATCAAGTGTCTTTTTACTTTATATGGTTGTTTCTTGTTTGCGGCGTCCATATTGATTTTGAGGCTTAGGTAATGCCTAAGGCTTTAAAGACGGGTCACCCAGACTTGTGTCCAGAACCGGAAGGTTCGCCGTAGATATAGACATATAAGACGAAGAAGCCAGAGGAGCTTAGAATGAGCAAATGTGAAATTACTGGAAAAGGCCCTGTTGTTAAAAACTTGGTGTCTCACTCCAACATTAAAACTAAATCAACAGCTCAACCAAATGTTCAAAAGAAACGCATATTTAGCCGTGCTTTGAACTCTATGGTTAGATTGTCAATTGCAACTAGCGCACTTCGCGATATGGAGCATATTGGTGGTTTTGACGCTTTCATCCTTAATGCGGATGATTCAAAGCTTTCTAAAAGAGCTTTGGCTGTTAAAACTAGAATCAAAAAGAAAATCAGCACTAAGAAGTAAGAGGCTTTCACATGAAATTGAAAATCAAAAAGGGCGCAACAGTCCAAGTTATTACTGGCTCTGATAAAGGCAAAAAAGGCACTGTTTTGGCTGTAGATGCTGCAAACATGAAAGTCTTGGTTCAAGGTGTGAAAGTTCAAACACACTACGATAAAAAAGACGGTCTTTTGAAAAAAGAAGGCTTCATCGACTATTCAAATGTGAAATTGGTTGAAGCTGCTGCATCTAAAGACAAAAAGACTTCTAAAAAAGCAACCAAACAAAAGTCCGCGTAGGCAATATCTTCCTAAGATAAAGTCTAAATTTGGTCTCGAGTTTGATCTCTTCGTTTTAGTCTCAAATATTGCTGTTTAAAATCAAAGTGAGGTTTATGCACTTGCATAGACCCCAACTTGACGAGTCTAACTAAATAGTTAGCGTGAGACTCAAAGGAGCAGCTTTGAAAAGAGACCAAATCTCTGTAGATAAAAGTATAAAAGCACTGAGCGCAGCAGCGTTGTCAGTGCTTTTTTTTTCGTCCTTAGCATCCGCTGAAATCGGTGAGGCACTCGTCCTCTGTAAACACAATAAATCTGTAAGAACTCTGCGTATCGAAACCTTGTCAGACCAGCGCTGCAAGGCGGTCTATACTAAAAGTGGTGTTGATCAAACGATTGGTTCTAGTCAGAATCATAATTCGTGTGAAGAGTTTGTTGCGGGTGTCAGAAAAACTCTTGAGGATGCAAAATGGAATTGTCGCGAAGTTAAAGAAGCTCGCACGTCCATGATAGCTCCTGAAGCGGAGTAATCTGCACTCTGATTTAACAGGAGTTTTTATGAGTTCAGAGTTGGTGGTTGCGGCAGCGCAAATGACTTCAATCGATGATGTCGATGCCAACCTGATGCAGATTGAAGCCTTGTTGGAAGATATCTTTAAATCTCAAAAACCCGAAGACAAAGTCAGACTTGTAGGGTTCCCCGAAAATTGTTTGTACATGAGAGTTGTTGAGGGAGAGAGCATCCAAGGATTCACTCTGTCTCACTACGCATTTGCTCGTCTGTCTGAGCAGGCCAAAAAATACGACACCTATATTCACTTGGGCTCTGTGCCTATGTATGTCGAAGGGCATCTTTACAACTCTTCGGTATTGATCTCGCCACAAGGTGAGGTGACTCCGACCTATCAGAAGATGCATTTGTTCGATATTCAACTGGAAGGGCAAAAGCCGATCCGTGAGTCTGATGTATTTCGTCATGGGCAGAAGCCAAATATTATCGAGGTGGATGGCTGGCGAATTGGTGAAGCGATTTGCTATGACATTCGTTTCGCAGAGTTGTTTTCGCAATATGCTCGCAAAGAAGTGGACTTGATTTTAGTGCCAGCAGCGTTCCTTGTTAAAACGGGGGAGGCTCACTGGGAGGTCTTATTGCGTGCTCGCGCTATTGAGAGTCAGTCTTATTTGCTGGCTAGCGCTCAGGGTGGGATTCATCAAAGTGTTAAGAGTGGGGTGCGGGAAACTCACGGTCACTCTCTTATTGTGGATCCTTGGGGGACTATTGTCGGGCAGGTCGCAAAAAGAGCGGTTGGCTTCACTGTAGCTAAGCTTTCGCGGGAGCGTATTGACAGCGTTCGTCGCCAGATTCCGATGAAGTTTCATCGCCGTCTTCCAGTTGCTTAAAAGCTAAAATTTCTGCACTATTTCAATGACACATTCTCATTTGGTTTTTATATTCCCAGCGGGAATTATTGGGATAAGCCCAGCGGGAATTATCTGAATAGTTCCTAGCGGGTTTTGGAGAATTTATGATTCGAATTTTCTTAGTTATGCTTGTGCTATCTTTTACAGGATTTGCGGCCATTGCAGCAGACGAGGTTCTAGCGGGGAGTCAATACGACGAAGCGAAGGAAGCGGAAATTGCCAAGGCGGCCAAGAAGCGTGAATACCCGGGTGGACGTGACGAGGGCGATTTGAAAGTTCAAAGTCAAATCTCAACCCCGGCAAGAAAGCTCGCCCCACAGGCTGAAGTTAAAAACGAAGAGCCTGCTGAAGAGTAATTAGTTTAAAAAGTTTAATAGAAAAAGTTAGTTAGTAGGAGAACCACTCAATGTCTTATGATCAACTTCCTGAAGGTGTGACTCGTGAAACGATGGACGTCGATGTCCTTATCGTGGGCGGTGGGTCCGCTGGTCTGTCTTGTGCCCTGCATTTGCAAAATCAAATTTCAAAACATAACGAAGATGTCGCTTCTGGTAAAAAACAAGGTGAACAGATTCCTGAGCAAATGATTGTGGTGCTTGAAAAAGCTTCTGAAGTGGGTGCACACAGTTTGTCCGGTGCGGTTCTTAATCCGACAGCATTGCGTGAGTTGATTCCTAACTTCAAAGAAGAAGGGGCTCCTCTTGATACTGAAGTGAAAAAAGATGCAGTTTACTATTTGGGATCTGATTTCTCTTTCAAGCTTCCGGTGACGCCTCCTCCGTTTCATAACGAAGGAAACTACATTACTTCTATCAGCAAATTGAATCGCTGGTTGGCGACTAAATGTGAAGAGAAGGGGATTAACATCTTCCCTGGTTTTGCTGCTGTTGAAGCCTTGTATGAAGGAAATAAAATTGTCGGTGTTCGCACGGGCGATAAAGGTCGTGATAAGAACGGCAACCCAAAAGCAAACTTTGAGCCTGGTTTGATCCTAAAATCAAAAGTTACTATTTTTGCTGAAGGAACTCGTGGTTCTTTGTTCAAGAAAGTTTCTGAGAAATTGAATCTTCGCGCTGGCAAAAACAAAGAGGTTTTTGAAGAAGGCGTGAAAGAGATCATTCAGATGCCTCATGGTACGGTGGAAGCTGGTCAAGTGATCCATACAATGGGTTTCCCGCTTTCTAAATCTATCGGTGGTACTTTCATTTACACAATCCCGGGCGATAAAATCATCTTGGGCCTTGTGGCTTACCTCGATACAGAGGATCCTCTTTTGGATCCACACCGTGAATTGCAAAAATTGAAAACTCATCCGTTCCTTAAGAATATGCTCAAAGGCGGTAAAGTGATCGCTTATGGCGGTAAGACTTTGCCTGCAGGTGGCTGGTATTCTATGCCGAAACTTTACGGCGATGGTTTCATGGTCTGTGGTGACTCTGCCAGCATGGTGGACGTGCAAAAGCTTAAAGGTATTCATCTAGCGATGAAGTCCGGTATGCAGGCGGCTGACACTGTCATGGAAGGTTTGACCAAAGGGGCGGAGTTCACTGAAGAAATCACGAAGGGCTACGAAACCCGTATCCATGGCAGCTATGTGAAGAACGAACTTTACAAGGTTCGTAACTTCCATCAGGCGTTGAGCAAGGGTATCGTTGCTTCTATGCCTATGTTGGCTCTTCAAGAGATGACTGGGGGGCGTGGCCTTCAAGATCCAATGCCAATCGCTCACGGGGACGCTGAGACGACGGAGAAGGTTGTCGACGTATGGGGGCCTAATGGCTTTGACGAGCAATTGAGCTCGCTTCCTAAGCCGGACGGGCAGCTCTTCTTTGATAAGCTTTCCAGCGTCTATTTGACAGGCACTATGCATGACGAGGATTCTCCGAACCATTTGATCCTGAAGGATGGGGATATCTGCCGTAGCGTATGTGAGCCTAATTACAAATCACCGTGTAATCACTTCTGCCCGGCCTCTGTATACGAAATGGTACCGTCTACAAAAGAGCCAGGTAAGAAAGACCTACAAATCAACTATACGAACTGTATTCACTGTAAGACTTGTGATATTAAGTGCCCATTCGAAAATATTGAATGGACAGTCCCTGAAGGGGGCGGTGGTCCTCAATATCGCGAAGTATAGGAAGCCCTGCGCTTGGGATGGGGCTTTCTTCAACAAGAAAGGAAAGCCCCCATGCCTGAATTTTTCGCCTCTACTGCTAAAGGCCTCGTAGATCCCCTCGAAACAGAACTCAAAGACCTCGGACTAAAGATCCTTGAAAAAACCCAAGGTGGAGTCTATTTCGAGTCCAACTGGGAAGGTTGCTATAAAGCGAATCTTCACTCCCGCTTGGCAAGCCGTATCTTGAAACCCATTTTGGATTTCACCGCTTATCAGCCAGAAGAATTGTACACACAAATTCTTCGTCATGATTTCACAAAATATATCAAACCAACTCAAACGATCTCTATCGACGTAACGATTCGCGATTCAAAAATGCGCGATCAACGTTTCGTGGCGATGAAGATCAAAGACGCTATCGTGGATCAGTTCCGCGATAAATTTGGCGTTCGTCCTGACGTGGACAATGAACAACCAGCATTGCGTATTCACGTTCGTGCGGTGAAGAATCAATTCAACGTGGCTGTGGACACAACAGGTGATTCTTTGTTCATGCGTGGTTACCGCAGAGAAACCGGCGAAGCTCCTTTGAAGGAAAACCTGGCAGCAGGTTTGATCAAGCTTTCTGAGTGGGATGGACAATCTCCTATCATCGACTTTATGTGCGGTTCCGGAACATTCTTGATTGAAGCGGCAATGATGGCGATGAACGTGGCGCCTGGTATTCACCGTAAGAGATTTGGCTTTATGAGCTGGCTCAGCTACGAACAAGAAACTTGGGACAATCTGGTTCAAGAAGCGATGGACGCTGAAAAAGAAGAACTTCCGTTCATGTTCTATGGTTACGATATCGACAACCGCGTTTTGAAAAGCGCTAAAGACAATGCCAAGCGCGCGGGTGTAGACCAAGTGATCGAGTTCAAGAAGGAATCTGTTGCGACTGTGGAGCCACCTGTTGAGAAGGGTTTGATTGTGATCAATCCTCCTTACGGCGCGCGTATCGGTGATGAAGACAATCTTCGCGACGTTTACCGCGATTTGGGCTTCACATTGAAACACAGATTCAAAGGCTGGGATGCTTGGATTCTTTCTGGAAACAAAGAATTGATTGCAGACTTAAAATTAAAATCTACTCGTAAGCATTTCGTATTCAATGGCAATATCGAGTGCCGTTTCTTGAAATACTCAATGTTCTAAATATTGCAGGCAAAGAAATTAAAGCCAGGGTTTGAGCGTAGCCTTGGCTTTTTAAGCAGAGGGGGAGTTGTGAAGAAAATAATTTTAGTTTTGGCGATGTTACCTTGTGTGAGCTTTGGTTATGCAAAGCAGGTGACTTCTTATTCGACTGCTTCCTGCACTCTGTCTAAAGGGGAGCAAGTTCTTCAGCAAGAGAACGACATCAAGTTGATGACCCTATCTATTGAAGATCATTTGGGTCGTTTTACTCAAGTTGTATGGAATGATGGCGAGACGTTGATTCAATATCAATTTTTAATTGAGGATGATGAGTCCTCTAAGACTTTGGATGCTTTTCTGGTTTTGCAGAACTTAAAAGTGGGAGAGAAAGAGATCTCCTCTGAGTTCGCCGCGAAAGACGTCAATTCCGTCAGCATTTCAGACGGCACTTACAAAGTGTCCTGCGCTTTACCTCACGAATAAAAAAAAGCCCTCTTGATAGAGGGCTTTTTCATTTCAGTTCTGGTTAAGTGTTCTTTTCCAGTTGGGGTAAGCTATTTTCTGCCAGCTCAGATAAACTATTCGCCTCCAGCTCAGTCAAATTAAAGAATTGCAGAGTGAGGCAGTAAATTGTGTCACGGTCTGCATCCGAGCTGGCCTCGGCCAAAAGCTCCCGGCGGAACTGGCGAATTTTTTCGAGCATTTTTTTGCTATTTTCTTTTTTGATCGGAATAAAGCTGGCGGACAGATCCCATTGATGTTTTCCCGCGGCTCCGACCTTGTTGCGACCTTTGCTGGCAAGTTGGTCATAGAAATTATGGACCGCCTTATAATCTGAACGGAATGTCGCTGCACGATTTTCAGAGGGAATTTCCCAGCGATCCTCTTTCTTGAGAAGCATTTGAACCTTTTCGAGCCGCTCGATTGCTTTTTCAACTTCATCCGTTTTTAAGCCAAAATGTTTGGCAACGGCTTCAATCGTATGAACAGAACTTGGAAGCTGGAAGTATTCAATAATAGCCAGATGGTACCAGTCAGACACGATAGAGAATTCATCTTCACCCATTTGCGTGGTGATGGACTCACGGGCCTTAATTCGATTTGTTGCCATCTCTTTGACGACTGGACTGCGGGCGTGCTCACTCAAGGCGAGATCGAGGAAGTACTCTTTTTCCGTAGGTGAAAGACTGAGCTTCTCGGCGAGATTAGCCGCGCGGGCTTGAGAAAGTCCCATTTTGCGATTGATGATCTCACTCAATCTTGAGCAGGGGATTCCCAAATCACGGGCGAAAGCGCGCAGTGAGTAGGCAGGATTTTTTTTCTGCCGACGTTCGAGTTCGCTGATAATAAAGTTACGATAGTTTGGTCTGTGTTCCATATCTAATTGTGAACAATCATTGAATACATGTTCCGTGTCACCAGTTAGTCGCAGTGAATATGAGTAAGATTGTTCCATGTGCTGGCTTTGTATGTTCCATAAGAGCTGGACTGGCAAAGGATTTTAGGCTGTTCATTGGTCGGGTCCAGTTCGCATGCCTAAGCAATGAATGAGCCTGTTTTGAGAGGGAAGGCCTTACAGAATTTACAGGGGTGCCCGATAAGCTTCTATATGAAGTTTTGTTGTTTACTCGCTCTTATTTGCTCTTTCTTGGGACCCAGTTTGGCGGGAGCTCAGGTAAGTACAACCATCGATACAACGGCATACGATGCCTTTGTTAATCAGATTCGGGCGACCTCGGCTAATTTTGCGAAGGCTCAAGCGGCTGCGGCCAATGCGGCAAAGCAGTCGGCGAAAGAGGAAGCTTCTAAATCCAAGTTGCTGAGCAAGCTGATTCAATCTTGTCCCCTTTTTCAATTTCAAACTTCTGAGCCTATGGCTGGGGCTGAAAAACCCGCAAAGAAAGCGGCAGAATCCGTTATGGATGTCGCATGGAAGGCCCGTGAGGCTGAGGGTTATATCTATGAAAAGGATTTAGATCAGGAGCTTTCAAAAACTGTTGGTAAAGATGCAATGGCAAAATTTGCTGAGGGCTGTGATCACTTTATGAATGCCGAAGGAAAGATGGGTTCATGGGGGTCTTGGGCTTTGCAACTCATTAAGGATAAATCCAAATCATTTGGTAAAAACGTCCCTGATGACATTACAAAGTGGTGTCCCAATTATCCCAAGATGAACAAAGGGCAAAGAGATCTCTTCTGGGTTTGGGCGATGATGTCCATGGCCTCTTCTGAATCCAGCTGTAGGCCTACCAATGATAATCCCAATGCTCCTAATGGAACGGCCGTAGGGTTGTTTCAGTTGGAATCCCGTGTTTGCTCTAAGGCCACAGATCTGCATAATCCCTATCAGAATATTACTTGTGCGGTGGACCTGTTAGCGAGTGAGTTGGACAGCCGTGACACTTTGATGACGCCAACGTCCAAGGGAGAAAAAGGGACTTATTGGGGGCCGCTCAGAAACGATGATTATAATAAAAAAAGAGGCGGCGATATCAAGGGCGCGAAAAAGACCCGGGCCTTGATGCAAGAGTATCGATACTGCAAAGGCAGCATTTAAAAGTGAGCCGTTAAAATAAAAAACCCGCTTTTAAAGGCGGGTTTTTTATTTGCCGTTAGTGCAAGTTTCTTGAACTAGAACGGTTTGTTGATCCCAAGAACTGCAGCTGTCGTACCAAGAACAAGCAAAAGAATTGCAACAGGCCAACCGATGTGACCTTTTCTTTTTACAAGAGAGATCCCAACGCCCATCAACATCCAGATGATGATTTTAGCGACAACCCAGCCAGGCATATTGGCCATGATGCCCATTTTAGCAAGCATGCCGAAGCCGCCGACAAGCAGGAACAAAAGACCGATGCCGTGAGTGGCGAAGCTCATGATGCGAGCAGGTGGTCTGAGAGTCACCCCAGAGTAAGAGGCAACCAAAAGGCCTCCGAATCCGAAGAACAAACAGATCAGGCCTGCGAGGTGAAGGATTTTGTAAAATTCTAATGTCATAGTGAGCTCCTACTCTTCTTTAAGGCCCAAATGTTTGATGATTCGGGCGATATCTTTTCTCATGCGTGGCAAGTTGCCGTTTCCAAATGTTGCAAGGGTCTTCATGTTGTCACGAAGTGGCTCCACAGGGTAGCCCGCATAGGCTCCCGGCTTGAGGATGTCGTTCGAGACGCCACTTTTGCCGCCGACGATGACTTTATCAACGATCGTGACGTGATCAGAGACGACAGTGTCGCCGCCGAACATGCAATGGCTGCCAACTGTGCTGGAGCCAGCAATCTTAAAGCCTGCGGCCATGACGTTGTGTTCGCCGATAATAACGTTGTGAGCAATGTGGCAGAAGTTATCCATTTTAGTGCCGTTGCCGATGCGAGTCTCTGTAAGAGCGGCACGGTCGATGGCGCAGTTGGCACCAAGTTCAACCCAATCACCGATCACGACTTTGCCGATTTGTGGGATTTTTTTGTGTACACCTTCGCGAGTTGGCGCAAACGAAAAGCCATCGGCACCGATGGTCGTGTGGGGGTGGATTTCGCAATGAGCTCCAAGTTCGCAGTAAGCGCCTACGAAAACTTGTGGGTGAATCAGGGTGTGGTCGCCGATGGTGGCATAGCACTCAATCACGGTGTGTGCCCCAATGGTTGCATAGTCGCCGATGCGGACATGTTCGCCAATGACAGCAAAAGGTCCTACATAAACGTTTTTACCCAGGTGAGCGGTCGGATGGATGCAAGCAGAGGGGTGGATTTTCTCTTCTTGGTTGAAGCGATTCATCTTTCCATCGAACAGAGGAAGGATTGCGGCCATTGCCAACTGCACGCTGCCGGTTTGGAAGAAAGTTGTTCCTGTGTCATTCGGAAGACTCTGTGAACCATGAGCTGGAAGGCTCAATGATTTATGAGCGACCACGATGGGCGCCTGTGCCTTGAGCGCAGCTTCAAGTTGGTCCGCCTTTGATACAAAAACCAAAACGTCTTTGTCAGCGAGTTCGGGAGGAAGAACTTTCGTTGCTACTGATTGAAGAGAACCGGATATATAAGTGAGATCCGAAGAATGAAGATCTTTAATTACTTCTGCTGTTATCATAGTGATGCCTCGCGCTAACACTTTCTCATAATTTTTTTGCTGTCAAGACACTGTGTAATAG
This sequence comes from Bdellovibrio svalbardensis, assembly GCF_029531655.1. Classification (NCBI taxonomy): domain Bacteria; kingdom Pseudomonadati; phylum Bdellovibrionota; class Bdellovibrionia; order Bdellovibrionales; family Pseudobdellovibrionaceae; genus Bdellovibrio; species Bdellovibrio svalbardensis. The sequence continues at coordinate 237,550 of NZ_JANRMI010000005.1, read as the reverse complement.
GTTAGATCTGGTTTATAAACACTTTTCGATCATTTCTCACCTTATTAGGAAGAGAGGAATTGAGATGGCTAAGAAAGCTCCTAAAAAGGAAGCACCTGCGGCAAAAGCTAAAAAAGTAGCAGCAAAGCCTGCTGCGAAAGCTGTTGCGAAACCGGCTGCCAAAGCAGCTCCAAAAGCGGCCCCTAAAGCGGCGGCGAAGCCTGCTCCAAAAGCAGCGGCAAAGCCTGTTGCTAAAACTGCAAAACCTTCGGCAAAACCAGCTCCTAAAGTGACTGCTAAACCAGTCGCGAAAGCTGCTGCGGAAAAGCCCGCGGCTAAGCCAGTGGTGAAAGCAGCTCCTGTAAAGGCCCCAAAAGAAGTGAAGCCTGCTAAAGAAGCTAAAGCCGTGAAACCTGCGCCAGAAGTGGAAGAGGAAGCGGTGGTTGAGGAAGTTTCTGAAAAGAAAGCAACCTCAGGCAAGAAAGAGAAAAAAGAAAAAAAGGCGACCAAAGCTGAGAAAGCTTTAAATGAAGAGCAGGCCAAATGGTCAGATCTTTATGATAAGTATAAATCGATGAAAGCTCAGCCTTATAGCATCGGTGCTCAATATGAAGCCAAGACTGCGATTGATCACAAGATCTTTGGATGGGGATTCATTCTCTCAAACGAATATGATCGACTTGAAGTCCTTTTTGAGGACGGAAAACGCATGCTGATCAGCAATAGGAAGATGTCATAGGGCAGAATTCTATTGCAAGGTCCCTTAAACTGACCTAGAAATTTACCTACATGGCAAAAGACGATTTAGTACAAATTGACGGAAAAGTGATCGACGCCCTTGCAGGGGGTCTTTATAAGATCGAACTCGAAAATAAAGCGATCATCAACGCAAAGCTTTGCGGAAAAATGAGACGCTTTAATATTCGTGTGGTTGTGGGCGACCGTGTGAGCGTAGGGGTATCACCTTACGACCCAACACATGGTCTGATCATGTTCCGTCACAAATAAAGATTTAAAACTCCAATTATTCCAATAAATCTAGAGGTTCTATGGATCAGGCTCTTCAGAGTTATTTGGCTCGTATTGTCCCTACAGTTTCTGCAAGTTCTGCACAAGCAGTGATCGAACTTGCTGCTGAGGGCGCGACAGTCCCTTTCATCGCTCGTTACCGTAAAGAGAAAACAGGCAATTTGGACGAAGTTCAAATTCGCAATGTTATCGAGGGTCACGAGACTTTCAACGAAATCGTAAAGCGTAAAGCTTTCTTGATCAGAGAGATCGGGGAGCAGAACAATCTTACGGCCGAAGTTCAGAAGCGTATCGAGCTTTCTTGGGACTTGGGTGAGTTGGAAGAAATCTACAAACCTTTCAAAAAGAAAAAGAAAACCAAAGCTACCATCGCTCGCGAAGCGGGCTTGGAACCTTTGGCTTCTTGGATTTGGGAGATGGGCCACGGTTTGATCAAAGACGATCAGACAATGGAAATGAAGGCGAAAAACTTCTTAAACCCAACTGCCAAAATCGTAACTTACGAAGAAGCGCTTAAAGGCGCACAAGATATTTTGGTTGAGAAAATTGCCAATGATGTTGAGCTTCGTGCAATGGTGGCTAAGAACTACAACGAAAAAGGTCGCGTAGTTTCTAAAGCTGCTAAAGGTTACAAACCAAACTCCAAGTTCGAAATGTACAAAGAGTTTGAAGAGCCGGTTAAGAACCTTCTTGATTCAAAAAACAATCACCGCTATTTGGCGATGAGACGTGGTTGGACTGAAGAAGAATTGGCTATCGACGTTAAAGCTGATGATGAAGACAATTTGAAGTCTTACGAGAAGTTCGCAACAACAACTCCTGATAATGCTATCGGTGAGTACTTGAAGCAATCTGCTCGCTTGGCTTTGAACGTTTATGTTCTGCCATCTATCGTGAATGAAGTTCACCGCGTTCTTAAAGAAAAAGCGGACATGGATGCGATCACGGTGTTTGCAGAAAACGTTCGTAAACTGTTGTTGGGTTCACCATACGGTTCAAAATGCGTATTGGGCGTGGATCCTGGTTTGAGAACGGGTTGTAAAGTGGCTTTGATTGATAAATCAGGTGCTTTCATTTCTCACACGGTTCTTTATACATTGGGTGACGATGCTGACCGTAAGGCGAAAGTATTGTTCAACGAAGTTCTAAAACAAATCCAAATTGAAGCGATCGCTGTCGGAAACGGTACTGCAGGTCGTGAGACTGAGACTTTCTTGCGTAAAGTTTTGAAAGATCTTGGTAAAAATATTCCGGTTGTGATGGTTTCTGAATCAGGTGCCTCTGTGTACTCTGCGTCTGATATCGCTCGTGAAGAGTTCCCGGATCTTGATTTGACGGTAAAAGGCGCGATCTCTATCGCGCGTCGTTTGCAAGATCCTTTGGCGGAGCTTGTGAAGGTAGATCCTAAGTCTATCGGCGTGGGTCAATACCAACATGACGTGAATCAATCTCAATTGAAAAAATCATTGGAAGCGGTTGTTGAGTCTTGCGTGAATAACGTGGGCGTTGACGTGAATACTGCTTCTGCAGCTTTGCTTTCTCATGTTGCGGGTATTGGGCCGGCACTTGCGAAAGGTATCGTTGAGGCTCGTAAGAAATCTTTGTTCACAGATCGTTCGGAACTTTTGAAAGTTCCGAAGTTCTCTGCGAAAGTTTTCGAACAAGCGGCGGGTTTCTTAAGAATTCCTGCCAGCAAGCAGGTTTTGGATTCTACAGGAATTCATCCTGAGCGTTATCAAGCAGTTGCTGATATGGCTAAGGATCTTGGTGTTTCTTTGTCTGAAGTTATCGGCGAAGGCGCTAAGAAGCTGGTTGCACAAAGAACTAAATGGGCAAAGCTTGTCGGTGAATTTACTTTCGACGACATCGTGAAAGAGTTAGAAAAGCCAGGCCGTGATCCACGTGATCCGTTTAAGGTTTTCCAATTCCGCGATGACATCATGGAAGTGAAAGACTTGAATGAAGGTATGATCTGCCCAGGTATCGTGACCAACGTTACTAATTTTGGTGCATTCGTGGATATCGGTGTTCACCAAGATGGTCTTGTGCATATCTCTGCATTATCACACAAATTCGTTGATGACCCTCGTAAGGTTGTAAACCCTGGTGATCATGTAACAGTGAAGGTTTTGAAGGTAGATCCTGTTAAGAATCAAATTTCATTAACGATGAAAATGGACGATGCTCCTGAGGCATCGGCACCACGTGGTGAAAGACGTCCTCCGCAGGAACAAAAGGGTGGTTACAGACCTGGTGGTCCAAGAATGCCTCCTGGTGGTGGTGCGCCGAGACCTCAAGCGGGACCTCCGGCGAAACCAGCAAATCCGTTCAACAATCCGTTCGCGGCTTTGATGAACACTCCGACAAAAAAATAGTTTTTATTAAATACCGCTCTGACAATTTCGGAGCGGAATAAGCTAAGGGGAATTAAAATGGCTGCAAAAGGTAAATCTAAAAAAGGTATCCGTCACAGAATGAAAAGAATCGCTAAGAAAAAGCGTATGTACAGAGCGAAAGTTCGCAAGTAGTTCGAACTAAAAAGCCCCGAGAGATCGGGGCTTTTTTTATGGAACCTGATAGGTCTCGAGAAATTTGCTGTAAGGAAGTCTACTTTGCAGCTTCAAAAACTCTTTTTCGAAACGAACCTGGTACTTTGTTGCGCTGGCTTTGCTGAATGCAGGGCTTAGCTCAACGGGCTTTTCGGGAAGATTCATAATGCGAAGTTTTTCTGTCAGCCCAAGTTTTTTGATTGCGTAGGTCACTGAAAGAAGTTCGGGGCTATAAAATCCCTGAGAACGTCCCGAGAGAACTTTGCGCAGGCTTCTTTCGGTAACGTTATCGCCCGTCATCTTTTCCAACGTCAGATGATCTGCAGTCAAAAGAGGTGATAGGTAGCCCTCTTGCCATATTGAGATTTTCATATGCTTCAGATCCTCAATATGGTTGATAACAAGAATCGGGTTGTCATTTCGAACGGTGATTGAGCCTTGCATTTTAAACAGAGGATTTGGAAAGAAAACATGAGTTTTCTCACGCGCTGGTGTTTTACCTAAATAAAGAATCAAATCAATTTTTTTATCTACCAGAAGGCGTGAAAGCGGTTCTTGAATATAGTGAAATCTGACGCCCATTTGTTTGGCGATGATGTCAAAATACTCCAGTGCGGCCCCCACTTCCTTCCCATTTTTTAGAGTTCCATGCGGAGGCAAATCGAAATAGCCGACAGTGATGGAGTCATCTCGCGCTTCGGATGAGCAAGCTAGCAATAGGGATAGGATTAAAGTGCACAATGTCAGTCTATTTTGCATACTTGTTTTCCGGCCTCGTGCTTCAATTTTTAAACCTTTGCGAGAGCTGTTTGCAGATCTTGAATAATGTCCTTAACGTTTTCCAGTCCCAGGCTTAGACGGATCGCACGGGGATCAATGCCGGATTCTTCGCGCTTGTCATTCGGGATCGCGGAATGAGTCATATAGCCCGGAACTTCAATCAAAGTTTTGGTCAAACCTAAGCTGACAGCCAGAGTGATCGCATATGAATTTTTCGCGATATCATCGACGAATTTTTCGCACTTCTTCATATTGCCTTTAAGTTGAAATGAAATCATCGTGCCCGGAGCAAATTTTCCTTCTGGAGATTTCAAATATTTTTTTGCTTCTTTAAATTGAGGATGGCTTTTCAATCCCGGGTAAATCACTCGTTCCACTTTTGGATGCTTTTCTAGGAATTGAGCGATTTTCAAAGCAGATTCTTGCTGCTGCTCGAAGCGGATTGCTTGTGTGGAAATTCCATAAACCAGAATATGCCAAGCAGAGTAAGGATGAATGATTGCGCCGAAATCTTTACGGGCGACTCTTAGGATGCTCTCGTGTTCTTTGGGAGCGATCACCGCGCCTCCCATTTCTGTTCCAAAGCCGGAAATGTTTTTGGTTAAGCTTTGGATCACGAAATCAATATTCCATTCGATAGGGCGAAGAGCCCAAGGTGTGGCGAATGTGTTGTCGACAACGGTGTAGATTCTATTGTCTTTAGTACGTTTTTTATTCGCATTTTTTACGAGTTGTGCAATTTTCTCCAGGTCAGCAATTTCCAAAATAGGATTGGAAACCGATTCGAAGTAGACAATGCGGGTTGCAGGATCTTGAAGCTCTTTTTCCAAAGCGACAAGATCGTTCACATCAATCAAAGAGTGCTGAATATTAAACCGAGGCAGCCAGTTTGTAATCAGGCTGTAGGTGCATCCGTAAAGGGTTCTATGGGCAACAATTTTTTGATTGCTCTTAAGAAGTGACATCAGCGTGGAGGCGATAGCTCCCATACCGCTGCCAAAAGTGATAGCGCATTCGCCTTTTTCAAGCACCGCCAACTGGTCTTCCAACATTTTGGTAGTGGGCTCTTCCAGACGATCATAGATCCAGATAGGTTTGTCGGTAGCTCCTTTTTGAGCTCCAAAGGTACTGAAGCCTTCCGCGCCTCTTTGCAGAGAATCCAAGCGGAATGTCGTAGATGCGGTCATAGGTGGAATCAAATGATGCGAAAATTCCCAGGATTTAGACAAGGCCTCACCGTGGATGGCTTTTGTTCTTAAAGATCTCGCATATGTTTTTGGGGAAGTTTTTGATTGCGACGAACTTTTTTTCTTTGTCATTTGAAGGCTCCTCGTTTTTTGCCAAATAAACTAGAGCACATATTCTAAGGGGAGGAAAGGGAATTGCCCTTCTGGACTGTGCGCGCAAGGCCGGCACCCAAGGATTTCGCGAATAATCTTTCAGAGAATTAATTGTACTCGCAGGCAGAATCGAAATCTGATGAAGCTGTGGCTTAGAGGAAAGGACCGTGCCGTGAGGTTTTTACTTTTGCTAGGATTCATTCTATACGCGATTCCTGGTGTGGCCCACGATTTAGAATTCATATTTTACCGTGCTCCAAAACCTTTAGACTGGAGCACTCCGGGAAGTTTAGTGCGCAGCACGGTTCGAAACTCTTTCGCTCAAATTGGAATGAAAGATGGTGAGAACTATCGGTATGATCTTTATCCTCATGCGATTTCCCATGTGAATGTGAAGTTACAATGCGGAACAGCTCCCGCAATTTATCGAGGAATGACTTCGGATCGTTCAACGGCCTCTTACGCTTGGGATTTGATGGCTCGAGGTAGATCGTTGGAAACATTTTTAATCGATGTTAAAGGGCGGTTTTATAAAAATGACGAAGTGCTAAAGTGGCTTTCTGTTTTGGAGTCCCAGGGCTATGTGCGACGATTCCAGTTGAAGTTGAATGAGGAGCAGTGCCAGCGGGTGCAAAAGTATTTGCGAGAATACGAAAGTTTATATCTTCAAAAAATATATGGAAGTTTGCGTGCAGATCCACAGTGGGGGCAGGGTGCGGGTTGTGCGGCATTTGCTGTAAGTTTTTTGAAAGTTCTCAATTTGTTTCCGGAAACTTTAGAGAAATACTGGCGCCGTCATCTTCTGGTTCCCTTAAGACTTCTTTCCTTTCAGGCGCGCAAAAGCGACCTCAGCTTCTGGGCTTACCTGCGAGGAGAGGATGCGGCATGGGCCAGTGAAACAGAGCCTCATATTGAGTTGCAATTTTATGATCCTGAACTGATGTACAACTGGGTGGGAGCGCGACATAAAGTGGTCTGGGATGTTCGCAGTCGGGTGGTGCCGGAGAGTTCATTTTTTCGCATGTCGCGTAGTCAAACTCGGCAGAACCAAGAGCACCGCTTGCAAAAGCTCAATCAGCTCTTAAGTGAAAAAGAACTTCGTGATCCCTTTTACTTTGAGTGCCGGAAATGGGGATACTGTGGACCTGGTCTAGGGATCAGGAAATGATACCTTGGGATTAAACTTAGGACTTGTGCCGATTTTTATTGGGCGGCTCAGAGGGCTGGGCTATCCTTTTCGGATAGGGAGGCCTCATGATTATTCAACCTCAAATTCTCACGAAAGCCCTGGACGCAGCTTTGTCTACGGGGGCAGATTTCGCCGATATCTTCGTGGAAGATACATACTCTTCAAATCTAACTGTTCTTAACTCTAAAGCAGATCAAGCCATTGTTGGGCAGCTTTATGGTGCGGGCATTCGCTTGTTCTTTGGTCATGAGATCGTCTATGTCACGACAAATGATTTATCCGAGACAGGTTTGGTGAAGGCTGCTTTGAATGCGGCACAAAGCCGGGGCTCGGGTGAAGCAAAAAAATCAATGCCGCTGATGCAAGTACCTTTCGACTCGATTCATACTTTCGGGGAAAAACCTTGGGAGATGAATCGCGACAAAAAGTTTCAATGGTTGAACTCCATTGATCAACATGCACGCAATCGAAATTCTGCGGTCACGCAAGTGGAAGCGGGATTGAATGAAAAGTTCCAGCGCGTTCAAATTGCCAACTCTCGCGGACTGATTGCCTATGATGAGCGTGCTTATTCGCGCATTCGTCTGGAAACCTTTGTTGAACACATGGGCGTGAAAGAAAGCTCTGCGGATAATGAAGGGCACATGGGAACTTCGGATCTTTTTGATCGCGTTGATTTGCAAAAGTTCACTCATGAAAACGTCGATCGCGCGATGAGACTCACGACTGCGCAATATGCTCCAGCGGGCGAGATGCCCGTTGTGATTGATAATTCATTTGGCGGAGTGATCTTCCATGAGGCTTGTGGTCATGGACTTGAAACGACCAGTGTTGCCAAGGGGGCCTCTGTATTTGCTGGTAAACTGGGTCAAAAGATCGCCAATGAATGCGTCAATGCCATTGATGATGGCACCATTGAAAATGGTTGGGGATCTTTGAATATGGATGATGAAGGCAATAAGACAAAACGCACGACCCTGATTGAAAATGGCGTTTTGAAATCTTATATCGTCGACGAGATGGGAGCGATACAAACCGGATATGAGAAAACCGGAAGTGGTCGTCGCCAATCATACAAATACGCTCCGGCTTCGCGCATGAGAAACACCTTCATTGGCGCCGGTAAGGATTCCTTTGAAGACATGATTCGCGATGTGGACTATGGCTTGTATGCGAAAAAGATGGGCGGTGGCTCGGTCAACCCAGGAACTGGCGACTATAATTTCCAAGTTCAAGAGGGTTATATCATTCGCAATGGTCGGGTTGAAGAAGTTGTGAAGGGTGCGTGTTTGATCGGTCGTGGTATTGATACTCTGGGCAAGATCACAAAAGTTTCTAAAGACCTAAAACTTGCAACGGGAATGTGTGGCTCCGTGAGTGGAAGTATTCCAGCAGCCGTCGGGCAGCCGCAAATCCTGGTATCAAGCTTGATGGTCGGTGGGAGAGCGAAATAATGGATGCAATCAAAGAAAATTTCCAAAAGATTGTCAGTGAAGCTCAGCGCGATGGCGCAAAAGTGGAAATGCTAATTTCTGGTGGGGAATCGCTCAAGTTGGGTTTCCAGCAAAAGAAGCTGGAGAAGTTTGAATCGACGCAATCCCAAATGGCAGGCTTGCGTGTGATTCTGGGGGCGAATCAAGGGTATGCTTATACAGAAAATCTTTCCTTAGAAGCTTTGTTGCGCACCTATAACGATGCCTTGAACAATGCAAAGACGGTTCAGTCTGAAGACGCTGTTGAAGTGCCATTGGTGAAGCCGCAAGTGATTCCATCTTTGAATCTTTTTAATCCGGAAGAGATTCCGATGGATAAAAAAATGGAAGTGGCGAGATCCCTGGAGGAATGCTGCTTAAATGCGGATGCTCGTATTCAGTCAGTTCCCTATTGCGGGTTTAATGAAAGTATCAGCTTTAGACGTGTTTTAAATTCTGAAGGACTGGATCAGGAATTTAAGCAAAATTATTATACAGGATATGCTTACCCTTTGGCTAAAGAGGGTGAGTCTTCGAAAATGGACGGTGAGGGATTCTTTGCTCGATCTTTTAAAGACATTGATGCTAAAGAAGTGGCTGAAGAAGGCGTTCGTAAATCGATCTCGCGTTTAGGTGCACAGAAGTTGAAGACGGGGAACTATGCCGTGGTGATTGATCGTGAGCAGTTCACAACGATTTTGACCATGATCTCTGGTTATTTGTCGGCAAAAGAAGTCCATGAGAACAAGTCTTTGCTTAAGGGCAAGCTGGGGCAAAAGATTGCCAGTGAAAAATTTCAACTGATCGATGATGCTCTTAATGTGCGCGGTACTTCTGTGCGACCTTTTGATTCAGAGGGGGCGCCTTCACAGACAACGGTGCTTTTTGAAAATGGGGTTCTGAAAAATTATCTAACCAATTTGGAGTACGCGAAAAAAATGAACTTGCCGCATACAGCGCATGCGGCTCGCAGTCCGGCTTCGGCAATGGATATCGGACCCACAAATATGATTGTTGCGAAAGGTGACAAGACATTGCCAGAGCTGCTTTCAAAGTACGACAAAGTCGTTCATTTAATGGAGTTCTCAGGTGCCCTGCATTCAGGCTTCAAAGAGTCCACAGGGGATTTCTCTATGCCGGCGGAAGGCTTTCTATATGAGAATGGCAAGTGCATGGGGCCCGTCGATCAATTTGTGATGTCAGGAAATGTTTTGGATTTGCTTCGCGATATTGATGAGCTTGGCAATGAGTACAACAAAGAAGGGAATTCTTTGATTGCCCCGGATGTTCTTGTGAAGTCTTTAAGCTTTGCTGGTGCTTAGAGTTTAAGATGAAATTGCTAGAGAGCCCTTGCCGGATTTATTCAGCAAGGGCTTTTTATTTAAGCAACGCCTAGATAGGCCCAAAGAGAAATGCCCGCTCCCAAGAGCCCGAGCACGCACATCCCCGAAAAGAATACGAGCTGCAGCTTTGAACTCTTAAGAATCAAGCTCATGGCTCCAAGGACGAGGCACAGTTGAAAGAACAAACTCGACATGTCGAAGCGGTCTCCGGCAATAGAAAGTGATGCCAGGTGAGCTTCAGTCTCTTGAGCGCCGATGATTTTTCCCAGCTGGCCATTGATGTCTTGCACCCAGTTTTCCGGACCGACTGTTTGCGAACCCTTGAGAATTTCGGTCTTTTCTTTTTTGTATCTTTGAATTTTCTTTTCCAAAGAAGCCAAGTGACTGTCGATGGCTTTCTCTGTGCCGGACTTTAGGGCTCCTGCATCTTTTAAGCTTTCTAGAAGGGACTTTTCACCCTCTACCAGTGTCTCTTTAATGCTTTTGGTTTGATACCACATATAGGCCGCGGCTTTTTCATTGGTACCGATGATTTCATCATCACCATATTTCCCAGCCAAGAGATCACTCACCGCCATGATTGCGGCAAAAACTGCAATCACCACTCCACAATATATTTCAAAATTTGCGTTCTTTTGTTCTGTCATGACAGAAATTTTATAAATATGGATCTTAAGGCCGTCAACTTTTGCCTCAGTGCAATTAATGAGTTGTTTGGAGTGTTGTTGCATCTCATTTAGTGACATGCATCGGAAAGATCTGATTCCGAGTTTTCATCTGATATAAAAATGCCGAAGAATTCTCTGGAGTATCTCGTTTAAAAATCGGAAGGGAGGGCTCTATGAAATTGCATAAAATTAGACAGAAGCCCCCAAGGTTCCGTCCTCTTCGGCTGGGGCAAAGAGGCTCTATCATGGGGTATATGCTGGCAATGGCCGTCTTCATTGGCGCCTTGGCTTTAAGTATGATGGGTACTTCCAAGGCTTATGTTGATGATATGCAGTCTATTAAGAAACGGGGCGGTCGAACTTTTTCGTTAAATGCGATTCACGAAATGCTTTCAACAACGAAATCGCTGTCAGAAAGCTCTCTCTTTCTTGCTAAAAATACAGCTTTGCATGTCTGCCTGGAGGGAGGGGCTCTTGGCGCATGCTCTGAAAATTGTTGTCAGGGGAATATCTCTCAAGGCTTCTTTTTCAAAGACCCCTTAGATACGAATCCGGATGTCGCGGCAAAACGAACCTTGAGCGGCGCACCCGGCAATTCAGTTTACTATGATTCTGCCGGAAATCTTTGTCTGTTACCCGATTCTTCAAGTTGTGTGTATGGATTAACATCTACTTTTACGGCTCACTGTCCTGGTGGTGCAGGCAGTTGTGATCATGCAGAGTACTTATCGGTGACAATTCAGATGGTGCCGACTCCTGCCTATTCTCAATTGAAGGCGAGGGATTTTGTGTCCTTTTATTTCCCCAAGGTGAACTATCGTCCTTCTCTGCCCGTGGTGCCGGATCAAACTCTTCAGGTGGCGCTGCCTTTAACAATTCCCGTTTCTGGAGATCCTGGTCATCCGTCGGAAGTTCAGAATTTCAAGTTCGAGCAATGTTCCAGCAGCAATGACTCTGTGGTGAAGATTCAGTGCCAAGCCTTTGTGGGGGGTGTTGGACAGTTGGTGTTGACTCCTGTGGCCGTTGGCACCGCGACGATCCAGCTGCAAATAAATGATGGCGGTCTTACAAACTTCTTGTCCAAGATTCAAACATTTAACGTGGTGGTGAATCCATGAACCGGGGTTTTACTATTATTGAAGTTTTAATGGGCATGGCCATTTTTGGGATTCTATCTTTTGGGAGTTTGAGGCTATTTGGTGTTGTCGAAAAAGGTCATGATCATCTCATGTCGGAAATTGGAAGGAATATTGAGAATGAGCAGATGATCGTGCATATGACTCGTCCCGTGTATTTCGGTCATCTCGCGAAATTCACTCAAAATAAATATCTCAAAGAGTGTATAGAGGCAGATCAGGTAGAATGCGATACCAATCGGGACTACCCATTAACAGCCATGGATTTGGAAACTGAAAAGCCTCTTCGCAGTATTAGCGGATCTTTGTCTGATGCCGTCAATAACACCCTGTCATTTCGCGTGCACTGCCCTCTGAATCAGACTAGCTGTGACCAAGCCGAGTATTTTGTAGTGAAAGTTAAGACGGAGGTTCTGAGCCCGGGCGGGACCAGCTATGTTCTGGAAAAAACCGCAATGGTTGTTCCAGAGATCAACAACGTATCAACCTTCATTCCTGATGCCAGTATTTCTCCCGGTCGAAATGTAAATGTCTTGTTGTTCTTGGATAACTCCAACAGCCTTCTTTATGCCAAGGATCGGGTTAAAACCGCATTGAGTGGATTGACCACGGCGTTGAGTGGTCTTAATGCCAGGGTGGGGATTTATACATTGGGACTTTCTACGAATACGTTTCTCAAGTCAAATCGCTATATAATGCCAGGTGGAGTGAGGAAGGATTTATCCTTCGCTGAATTCTTAACCCTTGCAGATGGTACGACTTTTTTTGATGAGCAGGTTCGGAGCTTTAATTTTATGCCACTCTGGACCTCGGGAAGTAGCTACTATGGGATGGTGGATTTTTCATCGTCGGATACTTCGGATTTGAAATCCACGAAGTTGACGGCTTTAAATGCTCGCGTTGATAAGTTGTTTTCATCGCCAGCAGCAACGACAACTGATAATGCTTTTTGCCAGATCCTTCATATTATTAAATCCAATGATCAAATAATTCCTGTGGATGCTCAAACGCCAACGGTCGTTATGCTGCTTACCAATGAAGATGATGAAACTCATTTTGTTGGTAATATTGCTGGGGCTGTAGCGCCTGGTGCCGTGGACATATTCAATGATTGCTTCTCTTCGGTGACATCTAAGAACGAAGTTCATGTCACTCCCTATACCTATTGGGGTGATCGTCAGTGGAACAGCTTTACGGTTATGGCGGATGCCACAGTGGATGGTGCGCCAGCGACCTTGCAAAGATCTGTGTCGATTCCTTTTTCTGTATATGATTCCTTTGCAAAAGTAGGCGATGATTGTATGAGCAAGGCACCACTATTTGCCGATAAAATTAAATCAGTTCTTATATCTTGGAACAGTACGAATTTAGTTTATTCAGGCACCTATACCGTCTCGAAGTGTGCGGTCACTCAGTCTCCATTTGTCCTGAAGCAGTCCTCAAATCCAGATGTTTGCCTTAATGAGGAAGCGTCCCTGCTTGTGGCATTTCCCCATTACGTTCCAGCTACATGCTATCGGCAGAGTGGTTCTGTAGGCAGTAGTTTTCTGAAGTGGGAAGGGGTTGTGCCAATGGTAAGCTGGACATCGCAGGCCTACATGGCTCAGGATGCGGCGCTGGCCATCATTGAGAGCGTTGCAGAAAAGAACTCTTCTAAAAATGTTTATTTTGTTCCGGTAATTCATCCCTCTGATCAAAGTAGCACGTGTCCTTTAACTACCGGGGCCGCTTACGGAACTAAATATGAAAAGCTGGTCAATCTATCTGGGGTGCAGGGCGAAGTGGTATCGATTTGTAGCAATGACTACAGTTCTAAAATCTCCTCATTGACTCAGGCGTTTTTAAATAATTTGGGAAAAGATGATATTACTCTGCCAGCCTCTGTCGCGGGATCTTTGAAGTCTGTTGAGGTTGTGCGAGGAGGCGCGACCTTGAATCCGGTGAAGGATTTGGACTATCGACTTTTTAATAACACGCTCATTTTTAATTCTGGCTATCTACAATCGACCGATGTCGTGAAGGTTTTCACTCAATGAGGCCTTCCAAAGTCCAAGGCTTTACTCTTGTTGAGGTCTTGGTGGCCTTGTTGATCGTCAGCGTACTGACGCTGGCTTGCGGAACTCTTTTAGCCAATCTCCAAGATTACATACATAAATTTCAAGATTCATCCAGTCGAGCGCTTAGTTGGTATCAACTCACTGATCGCATTAACGGCAATTCTGATTTCATCAGCAGCCTGGCCCTGACTCCAGAAAACGACAAGTTGAGAGTTTGCACCTATGGGGGATCGCTAGGGGCTTGTGCGGGAGATTGTTGTTCGACTTTGGAATCTAACGAATTCGTTATTTTAGACAGCACGGATACGAACCCAAATTTATCTCTACGTCGGCGTCTGGTGGGAACATCAAGCAAACCAGCTCTGTACACGGCGCAAGGGGAGTTGTGCGTGACTGCCGGTCAGAATTGTATTTACGAAATTACCGGTTCTTTTTCATCGGTATGTCCTGGCAGTTTGGAAAGTTGCGATAAAGCTGAGTTATTTATCTTGGATCTTCAGATCAAGTCGAATGGCGCGACGGTTCCTCTAAAAGATCGCAATTTACGGATTCACTATGCTCCAGTCAGTAACGCGAAACCCCTCGTCAATCCCACCGCTGCCCAAACTTTAAATGTGGGACAGAAGTTGAGGGTGCCTGTCTATGCAAATTCGGGGCATGCACAGGAAAATCAGGATTTGCTATTCAACTCTTGCCTGTCTTCTGATCCATCCGTTGTGAAGGTGACTTGTTATGGATTTATTAATGGCACTGCGATGGCAATTTTAGAAGCAATTAAAATAGGAACTGCCAAAATTGATCTTCAAGTCAATGATACTGGTGAGGCTAATAATCTTTCGGATATTTCTAGCTTTCAGGTGCAGGTCAATCCGTAAAGGCAATGAACCTTTTTAATAAGAAAAGCCGCAGTTTCAAGCTGCGGCTTTTCTTCTGGAAAAATTGCGATAAGAAATCTAGAAGTGAGCTAAAGCTCCGAGCGTGACCATGTAAAGGTCTTTCGTTGCATCACCAGCACTGTTTTTCAAAACCGGTTGATCAATATCGTCGTGACGATACTCCAAGAAAACTTTGAGATTTTCTGTTAGGTGATAGTTTTCACTCGCAGACCAAATTTGGACTTTGTCAGCCCCTGGATAGAAATTGGAAGACGCTGTGCCATTGAGAGTGTCCAGTTCGCCAGCACCCAATACCGATTCATAGCGTACAGCCAGAGTGTTTTTTCCTGAGGTGTATGCGAGCTGACCTGAAACTGACTGTGCATAAGTGTAAGAACCGTCTTGGGGCTTTTGCGATCTTGAATCGTAAGTTCCACTTAAAGCAATTGAATCTGAAAATTTATTTGTGAACCAGATGCTGGAAGTTTGGCGTTCAACTTTTCGGGTGGTAGGGGAGGAGTCTCCATCAGTGCCCATGACACTGCCGGCAAACCAAGTAAAGGTTCCCAGTATTCCAGTTGCCGAAAGCTCAGTTGATTTTGTTGGAGTGTTGTCATCACCAAAAGAACCGTAAGGGCTGCGGTTGTAGGTGGTCAGTGTTAAGGCCAGCCATTCACCAGGTGTGTATTTGGCTCTGAGCCCTTCACCGTATCCAGGCACAATGCCCTGGTAGGCCACCGTGTTTGAGTAAAAGATATTGTCCGTCTTCAAGCAGGATTCAAAGCCCAAGGTTGTGCTCAGACGTCCGAAGCCAATTGAAAAGTCTGGTCTGACTTTGTAATAGACTTCAAGTTGATCTAAAGATCCAAAACTTGCTTTCCCTGAGGCGGTGCTCGATTGCATATAGTCGACAGGAGTGTAGTTAAGTCGAGCTAGAAGCGACAGTTCGTCTGTCTCTTTGCTGATAAGAATCTGTGCTTGGTTAAAGCGATATGTATCTGGCGACGCACCACCCGCAGCGGGGTAGCGATTGTCGCCAGAGGAGAGGTAGTTGTAGTCAAAGGAGGCTTCGCCGGTTACTTTGACGCCTCCGAAATCTGCAGCATGAACTGAAACGCTCGACAGAAGAGTTGCTATGTTTAGGGTGATGGTTGTTAGTTTCAAGGGTTTCTCCTGCGGTTTTTAAGTATGGATCCTTTGGGATAACTTTCGGTTTTAAGCTGCCTCATCGTCATTTAATGGCAATAGATCTTCGAACTTATTGTCTTTAACGGAAGTAGATGCAGTTGCCGCCGGCTTGCGATCAAAAGTCTTTTGCGCCTGAGGCTTTCCGAACTTTTTTGAAGACGTTTGAGCAGGTGTTGGTGGGGCTTCAAGTTCAGCCCCTTTTCCTCCCTCAACCACAACTTTGAGATCGTCAGTGACTTTTCTCATGATGCGGGACTGAGAGCGAATTTCTTCCGCTGTGCTGGCAATTTCCTCAGACGAAGCCGCGTTCGATTGAACCGATTGGTCCAATTGATTCATAGCTTTTGAAATCTGCGCAATTCCGGTGGCCTGCTCTTCGCTGGCTGCTGAAATTTCGGTATTGAGGTCTGACACTTTTTTGACGGAAGTGACGATGGCTTTTAAAACTTCACCAGACTTGTCAGCTTTGTCTGTTCCACGCTCAATTTTCTCCACAGAGTCTTTGATCAAAGTGGTGATGTCTTTTGCCGCTACAGCAGCTCTTTGCGACAAAGTTCTGACGGCCTCAGCGACAACGGCGAAACCTTTTCCGTGTTCTCCGGCGCGGGCTGCCTCTACGGAGGCATTGAGGGCCAGTAAGTTGGTTTGGAAAGCGATATCATCAATGACGTTGATGATCTCTTCGATTTTCTTGGACGATTGAGAAATGTCTTTCATTGAATCGAGCAAAGCACTCATCTCGGCTTCGCCCTGTACCGCAGACTCAGAGCTGCGCGAAGAAAGAGCAGCTGCCTGTTTGGCGTTATCAGAGTTCATTTTTACCATCGAGGTCAGTTCTTCAAGAGCCGCGACAGTTTCCTCCAGGGAGGCCGCCGATTCACTGGAGGACTGAGAAAGACCCATTCCCGCAATTGAAAGCTGTTCAATGGAGTCGTTGACGTTTGAAGCAGACTTCTCAAGATCGCCGCTTAATGCTGAAACATTTTTGCTGATGCCGCGTGAAATGAAGAAGACGGTTCCTGCTAAAGCCATGATGCCGACAATGGCTACGAAAATTTGGAAATTGGTCAGGCTTGCGACGCCGGCCAGAACTTCGCTTTCAGGAGTTTTGATAATGAGCGCCCATGGTTCCCCGGTGTTGCCGACTTCGATTGGCGACACGAGATACATGAAAGACTGCCCGCTGGAATCTTTAGCGACGACATTATATTCCTGGCCCTTAGAGATCGCCTCAAAGATGGCTGCAGAGTCGAAATCAAATTCAGCTTTTTTCGTTAGCTTGTCTTCAGCAGTTCCCGCGACATTGTTCCCGCGGAAGGAGAGCAGAATCGCTTGGCTGCCTGGGTAGGGCTTCACTTCCTTTAAAAATTCTGCGGCCTTAGTTAGACCAATATCTGATCCTGCTACGCCGACGGCTTTTCCATCTATCATGACGGGAACCACGCTGGAGGTCATCATCGCTTTTTGGCCATCAACTGTGTCTATATATGGTTCCATCAAAGCTTCTTTTTTCGTATCCATCGGGATGCGGTAATAGGCGGCTTTGTCAAGAGGGCCTTCGCCCTCGATTGTCATCGGGCTGTATTTGACTCCGGAGGCAGCTCGAGCCCACCAAGGTATAAATCGACCTGTCTTTTCGTGAAGCTTTTGATTTGCATATTCGCTGTCCCGGCCATCGAAAGCATTCGGCTCAAAACCAATCCACGCTCCGAGCAAATTGGGGTTGGCTTCAGCGTATTCTTTTAACGACAAGATGAAGCCATCACGATTCTGATGTTTGCTTTTAATGTCTGACTGCGCCTGAAGGGCGATCATCCTTGAGATGACCATTGATTTTTCAATCTCACGGCGGATCATGGCCGCGTGATATTTGCCGGCTTTGTTCAGGCGATCTTTCGCATCTTCGATCACCATATCTCGCGCTTTCCAAGTGGAAAGAATTGTCATTGTCCCTAAAATAAAAATACTTAAGCCAATGATTGGCAGTAGTAATCTTTTAAGCAAAGACATTTTAGAACCAGCCACGTTGCCTCCGGCAGTTAAAGTCTTTGATCTATTCGGATTTTAATGAGGCGATCTTAGTAAAATAATGCAATGCGATTGATCTTCATCTCTAGATCTGCTCAGTGAATGATTTTGCGACACTTTACTGAGAAAATTTAAGTTTAACGTGACAGAGGGATTTGTGTCTCATTTGAGACCGTTTATGTGAGTTTACTCGGCTTATTGAAAAGGCTTTTCTCAAACTGGAGTAACAAAAAAAAGCCTGGTCGCGAGCCAGGCTTAATATTCATATTATTTGCAGTCGTCGATATGTCTTGCAGGCAGGTCAGCTCTTCGCAGGTGTGTGAACTTATGCCCACGCACTACGGCGTTGATGGTTTCTGCCAGAGTGACATTGCAGATCTTATCAGTGGTATTTGGCCAGAGTATTTTCTCTTCAGTGATCGTGAATTTGATATTTTCAACTGTGGGATTGTTTTGGGTGATGTCTTCCACCTTGTCGGTGTCGTAAGTTGCTAAACATGGTGCTGCTTCCCCTTCGTTGCGATGATTAAGGAGGGTCTCGGCGGCCAAACCAGGGACAAGAATCTTTACGAGATATGTTGTTCCATATCCAGCATTGGAGGATCGAACTCCAGCTGAGGAAAGATCAACAGGCAGGGTCACGGTCTTCTTGGACATTAAGACCGTTTGAGCTTGAGCTGCTGACATGGCTGAAGCAAAAGATAAGCAAATCAAAAATCCTTTAACTACTGTCTCCATAACAATCTCCTTTATTAGGTATGGTTGGTGAGATCTTTGTACGTGTTTTTGGTAATTAATAAAATTGATAATAAATAATATTTATGATTAATATTTTCTATGGATATAAATGTCTTAAAGTTCTTTAAAACGATCGCCAACCTAGGGAATATGAGCCGTGCCGCTCAGGAGTTGCATGTCAGTCAACCGACTTTGACGGTGGCTATGCGCAAGCTTGAAGACCAACTGGGTGTGCGTCTGTTTGAAAGATCAAAAAAGGGAGTCACTCTGACTGCGGCTGGTCTGCAAATCTATCAGTACTCTGATCAGATGGTAGAGTTGTGGGAGGAGATGCTGCGGGAGGCGGGGACCGTCAATGATGCCGTACGGGGTACAATCCGTCTGGGGCTTCATCCCTCCGTGGCCCGCTATGCTCTGCCAACTTTTTTGCCTTCATTAATGAAAGAACATCCCGACTTGTCGGTGCAGTTGAGTCATGATCTGTCTCGTAATGTTTTGCAACGGGTCCTGGATCATGCACTGGATGCAGGACTGGTCATGAATCCCGAAAAGCATCCAGATTTGATTTTAAAGGAAATTTGCCGGGACGAGGTTTCTGTTTGGAAAAAGAAGGGTTCGAGTCTTCAGGATGTATTGATCTATGATCCCAGTTTATTTCAAACTCAGTGGATTTTAGAGAAGCTGCAGAAGAAAGGACTTCGCTATAAACGAAAGCTGGAATCTTCAAATTTGGAAGTGATCGCGGGTCTGCTCCAGGCCGGTGCAGGACATGCCATTCTTCCTAAACGAGTGGCATTGCAGAATCCGTTTCCGTTGGAAGAAGCCCATGCTTCTTTGCCCTCATTTCAGGATCATCTGTACCTGGTGTATCGGCCTTCTTTGCGGCGTTCGGCAATAGGTAAGGCATTCATTGAAGCTGTGCAAAGCGCGCCTCTTTGAGAAGACGCGCGTGATACTGAATCGATTATTTTTTTGCTTTGTCTTGGGTTTGGAACTCGCTGATTTCCTTGGCGACTCGTTCAGAGTCCATCACAGGATCAACATCCTTGGCGATACTTCTGATTTTCAAAGAAGGATCAATCAGGAAAGTCCAGCGCTTTGACATTTTTAAGAAAGGCATTTTACTGCCATAAAGGTTAACGACTTTATCTTCCGGATCCGCTAGCAAAGTGAAAGTCAGACGGTGCTCTTTATGAAATGCGGCTTGGGCTTCGACCGAGTCGGCACTGATTCCGAAGACGTCAGCCCCTTGAGATCTGATTTTTTCAATATTGTCACGGAAGGCGCAAGCTTGCTTGGTGCAGCCAGGAGTTCCAGCTTTTGGATAGAAGTAAAGCACTGTCCATTGGCCCTTGCGGTCGGCCAAGTTAAAATCCTTTCCCTCTTGGGTCTTCGCACTGAAGACGGGAGCGGAATCACCGATCTTTAGATCAGCAGCCCGTACAAGAGGTGAGAAAAGCAGCGCCAGGCTGAGGATAAATTGAAACGTCATAACAGGACTCCTTTATTTTTCTTTGAGTATAACTTGGGCAATTTCTGTGAAGCCTAAGCCGCCGCGATGTGTGGTGACATAAGTGGGTTTGTTTTTGATTTGATCAATAAAGTTTATAATATTCGCGACAGCAAAGCTGTGGGGAAAGTACGCAAACATGGGTTCATCGTTGGGAGAGTCTCCGCTGAAACCGCAGACATCCTTCGCTTGGGCCGCGCTGACGTCGAATTCTCTTTCAAGGAAACGCAAAGACATAGTGAGCTTGTCGTAGCTGCCGAACCATCCATTGACGTGAATAGAGCTGACCTTTGCTTGCGCTCCATGGGAGTTGAAGATGTCGACTATTTTCTGCACTTCAGAGCGCGGCAATGCCGGGACATCTTCGCAGAAGTCGATGGCGAGATCCATAAGGCGGCAGAATTGATCGCTGGCCAAATCACATCCGGGAACTTTGGTGAGAATTTCACTTTCAAGGGCTTTCAGTTTCGAACGATTTTCCTGCTGAGTTGTTTCGTCGAAGAAAAAATGGCGATGCATTTTTTTATTGTGATAGCGGAAGTAGAATCCGCCGTTCTCGCCGACAACCCCACTGACTGGCCACATACGAGCGATCATCTCGCACCAGCCCGCGGGGCGACCGGTGATGGGAATGACGTGAACTCCAGCTTGATGAAGTTTCCACAGGGCCTCATAGGCTTCAGGCCCCAACTGACCTTCGTCTGTCAAAGTGTCATCGATATCTGTTAAAAGAAAACGAAGCGAGTTCGAAAATTCAGAGACGTTCTTCAAGGGTACCTGCTTCCCAGTTTGACTTGGATTCCGACTTCGTCGGAGTAGACAAAGTGCGTGCTTACATCAAAAGTTTTTACCTAAAATCGCACAAAGGGAAGCAGGTACCCTTAAGACTTTATACGAGTTGTCAAAATTGAGGCTTGCATCTTAAATCGAACGAAGACATGGTTTGTCTATATATATGGGCCTGCTACATCATCAGCAGTCGCTCAGATTTGTTCAGGTTGAACCTGGACTAAGGACCAAGCATGGCAAAAAAGACTGAAAGCTCGGATGGAATCAAGTTAGTCATCGTGGAGTCTCCTACGAAGGCTAAGACAATCCGTAAATTCTTGGGAAGAGATTATGTGGTAGAATCCTGCATGGGTCATATTCGTGACCTACCACAGTCCGCAAAAGATATCCCTGAGAAGGTAAAAAAAGAAAAGTGGGCTCAGTTGGGGGTGAATGTTGATCACAACTTCGAACCTCTTTACTGCATTCCCAAAGACAAACTCAAAGTCGTAAAAAATCTAAAAGACAAACTAGCCGATGCCTCAGAGCTCTATCTCGCAACCGATGAAGACCGCGAAGGGGAATCTATCAGCTGGCATTTGCTTGAAGTTTTGAAACCAAAAGTTCCAACGAAACGAATGGTGTTCCATGAGATCACCAAAGACGCGATTCAAAAAGCTCTGAAAGACACTCGCGAGATTGATTATAATCTGGTGCGTGCTCAAGAGGCGCGTCGAGTGTTGGACAGACTTGTGGGTTATACGATCTCGCCACTTCTTTGGAAGAAAGTGGCTTACGGTCTTTCTGCCGGTCGTGTCCAATCGGTGGCCGTTCGTTTGATCGTGGACAGAGAATTAGAGCGTCTGCGTTTCAAAAAGTCCGCTTACTGGGGAGTTCTTGCTGAACTTCAAAAAGACGGCGTGAACTTTGAATCTCGTTTGCAGCAATACAAAAATCAAAGAGTAGCAACCGGTAAAGACTTTGATGGTCTAACGGGTCAGCTGACTGCGGGTAAAGACGTTCTTGTTCTTGACGAAAAGAATGCAGCGAATCTTTCCAAGGATTTGAAAACAGGAACTTGGGTTGTTTCGGATGTGGAAGAAAAACCGACATTCAGAAAACCAGCAGCACCTTTCATCACTTCAAGTTTGCAACAGGAATCGAATCGTAAATTGGGCTTGAGTGCTCGTGAAACGATGCAAGTTGCACAAAAATTGTACGAGCAAGGTTTCATCACCTACATGCGTACGGACTCAACTTTCCTTTCAACAGAAGCCATCACGGCATCTCGCGAATGTATTGAATCGAAATATGGCAAAGAGTATCTGACTCCTCAGCCGCGCAATTATGCCGCGAAAAAAGTTAAAGGTGCTCAAGAGGCCCATGAAGCGATCCGTCCTGCGGGTAATAACTTTATGGATCCGGATGAGACGGGTCTTACCGGAACGCAGTTCCGCCTTTATGATTTGATCTGGAAGCGCACCATTGCTTCGCAAATGGTGGATGCTCGTCAGAAACAAGTCAGTGCAAAAATCTCAGTTGGCGATGCGATCTTCTCTGCTTCGGGCATGACGATCGAATTCCCGGGTTTCTTGCGCGCTTACGTCGAAGGCAGTGATGATCCGGAAGCAGACTTGGCAGAACGCGAAGTGCGTTTGCCAGCTCTTAAAGTTAAAGATGCTATCAAATGCGCGAAGCTGGATCCAACATCGCACGAAACGAAGCCGCCTGCTCGTTATACAGAGGCCAGCCTCGTGCAAACGATGGAAAAAGAAGGTATCGGTCGTCCGTCCACCTACGCGTCTGTTATCGGTACTATCATCGATCGCGGCTATGTTCGTAAAAATGGAACAGCACTTGTTCCAACGTTTACGGCGATGATCGTTTCTAAATTATTAAGCAGTTATCTGACAGAGTTCGTCGATCTGGGTTTCACTTCAGAGATGGAGCAAAGCCTGGATAATATCGCAGACGGGGAGTTGGACTGGGAGAGCTACTTGGCTTCAGTCTACAAAGGCCCTAAAGGTCTGCGTGCTCGCGTTGATTCTCAGGAAGAAAAAATCAATCCTGATGAAGCACGTACGATGACTCTGGAAGGCATGGATAAATACAAATTCCATGTCGGTCGCTATGGAGCATACCTCACGACAACTCGTGATGGTGAAGACTTCAGTGCTTCAGTTCCTGACAATGAATCTCCGGCGGATATCACTCCTGAGATCGCGGAAAAGTTGATCGATCAAAAGATCAACGGAGCGGATGCCTTGGGGAAAGATCCTGCAACGGATCAGCCTATTTATGTCTTGAGTGGTCGTTATGGCCCTTACGTCCAAATGGGCGATGTGTCTCCGGAAAATGACAAACCAAAACGTGCGTCACTTCCTCCCGGGATTCAACCAGAGCAAGTGGATTTGCCAATGGCCTTGGAGTTGTTGGCTTTGCCAAAAACTTTGGGGACTCATCCTGGTACCGGCAAAGAGATCAAAGCAGGTCTTGGCAGATTCGGTCCATTCATCGTTCATGATGGCGACTATCGTTCGATTCCAAAGGGCGAAAGCATTTTCACAATGACTTATGAGCGCGCCCTCGAAATGCTTGCGCAACCTAAAAAAGGTCGCGGCAAAGCGGCTGCTTTGAAAGATTTAGGAGCACATCCTGATTCTGGCGATATGATTCAAGTCTTTAACGGTCCTTACGGTCCGTACATTAAGAGCGGCAAGGTGAATGCGTCTTTGCCGGAAGGTACGACGCCAGATACTGTCACTCTTGAGCAGGCTGTGGCCTTGATCAATGAGAAGGGACCTGCCAAAGGAAAAGGCAAGGCTAAGGGAAAAGCCAAAGCGAAGGCGGCGCCAAAAGCTGCTAAAGCTGAAGCAAAGGCGGCTCCGAAGAAGACTTTGAAAAAGGCGGAGACGGCAAAAGAGAAAGCCGCAGCCTTGGGTGTCAAAAAAGTAGTCACTCGCAAGGCTAAGAAGTAATTTGTTCAGCCCTCTTTTCATAAGGGGGCTGTTCTGCTAAATTCTGTCCTCGTCAATCGAGGTAAATCACATGAGCGAAGAGTCTCGTAAGGGACAATTAGATTTAGGAATCAATCGGACGCCCGAGAAGGATCGTAATTTCCATCTCGGCGGTCGCAGTTTCTATTTCTTCGACTTCGACGATAATATTGCCTTTCTTACCACTCCGCTGATTCTCTTTCATAAAGAAAATCGTTCGGAAGTTTTACTTTCCAGTGGCGACTTCGCCCAACATCATCAGGCCATAGGTAAATCAGGAATCTTTGCTGACTACGAAATGGACTTTTGCGATGTCACCGGGACGTTTAGAAACTTCCGTGACTTGGATATATCTGAAGTTGAAAAACTAAATGGCAAAAAACAAATCTTCGTTCAGGATGTGGCCGAAGCTTTGGGATATCCAGATTTCCAGTGGAAGGGGCCTTCTTGGGAATGCTTCTATCATGCCACTTTCAACCAAAGACCTCTGTCAGTTATCACAGCTCGTGGTCATCACCCTGAAACACTTAAAGAGGGGATCAAGGTCTTCGTTAAGAACAAAGTCCTTCCTTTGGAACCAAACTATCTGAGCGTATATCCGGTCAGCCATAAGGCCACTCGGGTTGCGTTAGGGGATTTGGCTCTTGCTGAGGGAACGGCAGAGTTAAAACAGCGGGCGATTCGCGCCAGTGTGGAAAAAGCCATCGAACTTTATGGCTACAACCCGCATCATCGTTTTGGTATGTCAGATGACGATCCAAAGAATATTCAACTCATCGCAGAGGAAATGACCCGACTTAAGGCTAGGTTCCCGGAGATGTCCTTCTTTATGATCGAGACTCAGCATGGAAACTTCATCAAACACGAAGTAAAAAAGGGTGGATTGAGCGGCGAGAAATTCGAAAATCTATCCCAACTTTCTTTCTTTGAGGAAGATCGACGAAAGTCATAACTGTCCCCACACGTCCTAATTTATTATCACCTTCACAAATTGAATGCTACGACCGAAAATACCTACTAATCTATTGAAATTGGTAGGGCCCGGTCGCGGCCAATATGGAAGGACCATCATGAGTTCACTCACAAAGAGTATTAAGGGTTTGGTTGTTGCGGGATCACTCGCAATTTCTTCGGTTGCAGTTGCACAATTAAAAGACGGTTTAGAATGTCGTTATATGACTGTGATCGAGCAGGGCTTCCTTGCCAATCACGTTAAGTATTCTAATCGTGATGCAGAGCTTGCAACGCGCGTGACAGAGCAATATTTGAAACGCCTTGATCCATCTAAGATTTACCTCACACAAGTGGATGTGGATGCGATTAAAAAATCCATGACCAATGTTTTTGAAAAAACAAAGAACAGAGATTGCGCATTCCTGGATGACGCACAAAAGCTGGTTCTTGAAAGAGTGAAGGACCGTGATGCTTTTGCGAAAAAGTATCTAGGCAAAGATTTTAAATTTGATTCCACAACTGAGTTTTCATTCGATCCTGATAAAAAGGCATGGCCTAAGAACAGTGACGAAGCGAATGAATATTTGAAAAAATACATTCAGTTCCAAATCGGTAACTATCTTGCTACTGATATGAAATTGGATGAAGCGAAGAAAAATGTAATTAAGAATTACGACCGTGCGGTAAAACGTACCCAGGAAACTTCGCAAGACGATTTGTTTTCTGGCTATCTTGACTCTTTCGCAAGAGCTTTGGATCCACATTCAAGCTTCTTCTCTAGAGATGTCCTTGAAGACTTCGAAATTCAAATGCGTTTGTCTTTGGAAGGTATCGGGGCAACTCTTTCTTCTCAAGATGGTTTCACTGTGGTGGAGCAGCTTGTACCAGGTGGGGCCGCAGCAAAATCAGGTCTTATTGATCCACAAGATAAAATCATAGCTGTCGGCCAGGAAAAGGGTGCGATGGAAAATGTTATCGATATGGATTTGAAAGATGTTGTTAAGAAGATTCGCGGTAACAAAGGAACGAAAGTTCGTTTGACGATCCTGCGCAAATCTGGCGAAGGCAAAAAACGTTTTGACGTTACTTTGACTCGTGAAAAAGTAAATCTTGAAGATGAAGCCGCTTCAATCAGCTATGTTGACAAAGAAGTGAATGGCAAAAAAGTGAAGTTGGGAATCCTTAACTTCCCATCTTTCTACGCTGATTCTCGTCGTGGTGGCAGATCTTCCGCGGCTGACATGAAGAAGCTGATCAAAGAAGCCAATGAGAAAAAAGTTGACGGTCTGGTATTGGATTTGTCGAACAATGGTGGCGGTTCTTTGGAAGACGCAGTGAAAATTGCGGGTCTTTTCTTCGCAACCGGCAACGTAGTAAAACAATCTTCTAAAAATGAAGGTCGTGCGGAAGCCGCTCTTCGTGATACAGATTCCACAGTTGATTGGGCGGGACCGCTGGTTGTATTGACGAGCCGTATCTCTGCCTCAGCTTCAGAAATCGTGTCTGGAACTTTGCAGGATTACAAACGTGGCGTCATCGTGGGCGGTGATCATACTTATGGTAAAGGCAGCGTTCAATCGGTTCTTCCAATTCCTAATAATTTAGGCGCAATCAAAGTGACTGTGGGTATGTTCTTCGTACCATCTGGGAAGTCGACACAACACAGAGGCGTTGACGCAGACATCGTATTGCCTGGTCCATTCAGTACAGACGATATCGGAGAGAAGTACATGGACTACTCTCTTCCACCAAAAACGATTGAAGCCTTTGTTTCTCCCGAAGCTTTTGTTAAAGAAGGCCCTGGCGCTTGGAAAGAAATCAAACCGGAATGGTTGAAAGCTTTGAACGAAAGATCTTCAGAGCGCGTTGCCAAAAGCGACGAGTTTAAAAAGATCGTTGATGAGCTAAATAAAGCGAAAGCACGCGGTAAAGTGATCCGTGTGAGCGAAGTTTTGAAAGATAAAAACGAAAAAGAGAAAAAAGAGAAAGCTAAGAAAGTAGCTAGCAAAGCTAAGAAAAACGAAGAGTACTTGAAGCGTCCTGACATTCAGGAAGCTGAAAGCGTTCTTCTCGATCTGATTCAGCTGGAAGACGGGAAGACTCTTCCCACTCCTAAGCAGGCGAATGCTAAATAATTTCTTTGCCCGTTAGTTGTTGTTGGAGCCCAGGGGAGACCCTGGGCTTTTTTTATTCTGGAGAGAAGAGTTTTTGATATTGCGGATTTGCAGTGAGCTGAGTGAAAAGACTTTCTAAAGTTTCTTTTGGGATGTTGACCTGCGGATGTACGAGTATTTTTAGGTCATACTTTTGATCTATTTTATCCGAAATCAATATTTGTTTTCGATCTGCTTTGTGCTCTTTCAGATATGATTGAATATAAGAACGGGGCACGACTGCAATCTGCACTCGATCTTTAAGAACCAATCGAACAGATGCAAAGTTGTGACTGACTAAATGGATATCAAATTTGGAACGCAAATAATTTTCATCAGCGTTGAGATTGGCAAATCCATAGTGGTAACCCAGAATTCCCGCAATGCTTTTATTCTGAAGATCTTCAAAGAAGGTTTGGTTGCGCTGTGGAGTCTTGCGAGTGATATAAACTTCTGCATCATCGAGTCCTGTCGGGTACTGTTGATGTTTAATACTGCTCCAGCCCCAGCGTGGATCTTCAAAAAAGATCATGTCGATCCTTCTTTCGGCAAAGCTTTGATAGCGTCTTTTTGAGGGTATCTCTACCACCCTAAAATCATAGTCTGCCTGTATTTGATTTAAGATCTCTAGGACGTCATTAATTAACCCCCTGCCTTTGTCGATATCATAGTAGGGGGCGAAGCCATAGGCTCCGACGTAAATTTTGGTGCGAGCACGAGGCTTAGCCAGGCACGGGGAACTGAAACTTAATCCAAGTAGGAAGAAGATGGCGAAGATAGTTTTCATATCGTTCCAAGTAAAATTCGTAAAAGTATTTTGTTTAATATAGCCATGAAAAATTGGCCTTGGGTAGCAATTGGGAGGGCTGTGAAAGAATAGCCGGGTCTGACTGGCCAAGTCTGTCTTGACGCAGAGCCTAAAAGAAGGGAAATATAGCGACAATTTTAGCTGTTATCGCTTACATAGGGACGTTAATCTGACGTTCAAAATTACTATTTGGAGAACCCAAAAATGTCCAAAAAGACGACGGTAAAACCAGCGGCTAAGGCAGCCTCGAAAGCTGCGCAAAAAGCAGCGTCTAAAGCTAAGTCTGCTGTGAAAGCCAAAGCTGTTGTTAAGTCTGCCAAGAAAGTCACAACTAAGAAAGCAGGCAACAAATCTGATTTCGGTGGTCTTTCTGAAGATCTCTTGCTTCGCATGCATGACCTGATGGTCAAATCTCGCGTGCTTGAAGAGCGCGTAATTAAAATCTACAAAGCAGGTGAAGGTTTCTTCTGGATCGGCGGACCTGGAGAGGAAGCTTTTGGCGTTCCACTCGGTATGCTGGCTCGTAAAGGCCAAGGCCTTGAGTACGATTGGATGCATTTGCATTACCGTTGTACGCCAACGATGATTGCGCTGGGAATGCCAATGATCGAAGCGGTTCGTTTGATGATGAATCGTGCGACAGATCCTTCAACTGGCGGCAGAAACTTTGCTGGTCACTATTGCTTCCCTCAATGGAATGTGGCGCCTGTGACTTCTCCTATCGAAGTTCAGTACCCCCTTGCTTGTGGAACCGCTCATGCGCAAAAGCGTGCGGGACATAAATCAATCTCCATCGTAACAGGTGGCGATGCGGGGACGGCAGAGGGCGATTTTGCCACTTGCTTGGTCTGGGCTTCTCGTAAAGGCCAAGAACTTCCGGTTTTGATCACTGTGCAGAATAATGGCTACGGCATTTCGACTCCGTATGAAGGACAGCATGGTGAAACCCAGATCGCGGACCGTGCGAAAGCTTTCAACATTCGCTCCCGTGTTATTGATGGAACAAATCCTGTAGAGACTTACATCGCCCTACAGGAAGAGATGGATTACATCCGTAAAACCGGCAAGCCTTCATTCCTCGAAGTGAAGACAACGCGCCTTTACGGTCACTCATCTGCAGACGGCGCAAACCGTAAGACAGATTTGTTCGACCCCGTAATGGAATTTGAAAAGAAGCTTCTCGCTGCAGGTATCTTGAATGAAACTGAAGTGAAGAAGATCTGGGAAATTTATGAAGAAGAAGGCATCAAAGCGCAGGAACAAGCGCGCGGCGAACCTAGCCCGGCAGCTGAGTCTGTTTGGGATCATGTCTTTGTTAATAACGAAAATGCTGATTGGAGAAAGTTCTAATGGCAAGTGTAGCTCAAGCCATCAGAATGGCTCTTCATTACGGTGAAAAACACTTAGGTGTTAAAGATGTCTTCGGTCAAGACGTGGGCGCTCCACTTGGTGGCGTATTCACGGCGACGCAAGGTCTTAAAACGGCTTGGAATACTCCGCTGGACGAACGCGGTATCATCAGTATGGCGATGGGTATCGCAATGACCGGTGACCGTTGCGTGGCAGAGATTCAATTCGGCGATTATATTTTCAATACAATCGATTTGCTTAAAATCGCGGGCAACACTTTGTGGTGCACGAACGGTCAAGTTGAGTTGCCAATGGTTGTGATGACTCCAGTAGGAGCAGGGATCTTCGGATCTGTTTATCACTCTCATTCATTCGATGCTTGGGCTTCTCGTCTTCCGGGGTGGAAGATCGTGATGCCTTCAAATCCTTTGGACGCTTACGGTTTGATGTTGGCTGCGATCAAAGATCCAAATCCAGTTTTGTATCTTAAATCAAAAGCTTTGATGCGCCATAAAGGTGATGAGTTGATCCCTGGGGAGCCAGCGGATGAAAAAGAGCTGAAAGCTATGATCGACAAGCCGGTTCAGAACTCAGTGGGCTGGAAAGCTCGCTGGCCGGATCTTGAAGAGTACATCGTGCCAATCGGTAAAGGTAAGATCACTCACGCAGGGGAGCACATCACTGTCGTAACTTACAGCCGCATGGTGCACCTCTGTAACGAAGTTGCAGAGAAACTTTCTCATGAAGGTATTTCTGTGGAAGTGATCGATCTTCGTTCGATCTATCCGTATGACTGGCAGATGATTAAAGAATCTATCGCAAAAACGGGGCGCGTTTTGTTTGTGAATGAAGACACTGAAGTGACAAACTTCGGGGAGCATTTGGCTTACAGAACAACTCAAGAGTGCTTCTATCAATTGATGGCCCGTCCAAGAGTGTTGGCTGGTAAAAATCTTCCGGGAATTGGTTTGTCGCCAAATCTTGAGAAGAATTCAGTGCCTCAGCACCATGATATTGAAGTGGCAATTCGTGAAGTAGTGGCGGAAGTACCTTAATGGCTAAAACAGAAATCGCTCATAGAAAAAAAGTACGTCGTCGTGTTGGCAAAAAATCCAACAAAACACTTTTCGATAAATACGAACTTTATCGCAAGGCCGTTCAGTCAGCGGAAAACGACGTGCAGTTCATTCAAAATACTTTCAAAGAGTTGAAGGGAAAGAATGCGAAGTCTTTCCGTGAAGATTTCTGTGGAACTTTTGCTTTGTCGACAGAGTGGATTAAATTGAACCCGCGCCATGAGGCGATTGGTATCGATTTAGATCCGGAGCCAATGGCTTACGGCAAGCAGAACTATTTGACCAAGCTTAAGCCCGATCAACAACGCCGTATGCGTTTGATCGAGGGCAATGTTCTGGATCCAAATTTGCCAAAAGCCGATATCGTTGCGGCGATGAACTTTTCTTACTTCTGCTTCAAGCAAAGAGATTTGATCAAACGTTACTTTGCCAACGTCTACAAGACTTTGAACAAAGACGGGATCTTCCTGGTCGATATCTTTGGCGGTAGCCAGTGTTTTGACGCCATTGAAGACGAGATCAAGCACGAAGGGTTCACCTACTATTGGGATCAAACCAACTTCGATCCTGTGACCAATGAGGCGCTATTCCATATTCATTTCAAAGTCGGCGGCAAGAAGATCGAACAGGTCTTCACTTATGACTGGAGACTTTGGACAATTCCAGAGCTTCGCGAAATCATGACAGAAGTGGGCTTTAAAAAAGTGCATGTCTTCTGGGAAGGAACCGCAAAAGACGGATCGGGTGATGGGAACTTCACTCGTGTCGATCACGGGGAATCTTGCCAAAGCTGGATTGCTTATATCGTCGGCGAAAAGTAGTTCTTAGATTTTTTTCCGATCATTAGAAAAAACAAAACCCACTCTATTCGAGTGGGTTTTGTTTTTTGAAATGCGCATCTTCATACTTCCGGCGCCGGTGTCGCAATGCTTCTTCGTTTTGTGTGTCTCAAATTGAGAAGATACAGAGAATGGTGACCTTTATCGCGTTACCTAATCAGACAATTTGTCACGGTAAGGTGATAGTTTCTATATAGACAGGCACACCGGTTGCAATCAAAGTCCATATGGAATTCAAAAAAATAGCTCCCATTTCATTTTTTTGCATGATGGTCGTTGTTGGTTGTTCCTTTCAAAAGGATCCCAATAAGACTGTCCCAGAACCCGTTAAAGTGGGTATGACTAAGCAAGAGTTAGAAGATGAAATCGTTAAGACGACTGCAGTTTCCTTTGCTGACAAAGTCCGCTATGCGATCCAGAAAGATGATGAAGCAATGTTCAGCACCTTAATGAGTGAAGTTGATAAAGACTCAATCAATTCATATAGTCAGGATGGAGCTACGATTCTTGAATATTTTATCAAGTCACCTGAAATGGATCTTTTTACGGTGATGCTACTAAGTAAGGGTGCCTCGCCCTACAAGCGACATAGGGGAACATTAACCACTCCGCTGACATTATTTGAAAGTTTATCAGAGCAAAAGTTAAGTATTAAAAATGCTATTGCTGAATTTGATAAGAAAGAATTTCTCGAGGGCTCACTTCAAGGGTCTCCCGGTGGGCTTTGGAGATTCTATTTGGAAACTGGTTTTCCTCTAACCAGAGCTTTTGAGGGCAATAAAACAATATTAAAAGAATTTATGGAAAATGTTCATCAGTTCCCATCGGACATTAACGGAGTTCCCCAGTGTGATACGGAAATGGTTAATTTGATTAACTTGGTTTCTAAAATTGAGGGGGCTGATAAGATCAATTGGAGAGACATCGCGAAATTGGCAATAAGTACGGAAAGTCCAAGGCTATTGCTGAAAGCAATAGAAAGACTGCCTGACCTGCCTACGAGTGAAAAGTTTGAACTGCTCAAGCTCACCAATACGACTCGATTGGAGTGGATTTTTTATGCACTAGAAATATTGGAAATCGAAGATAAACCAACTCCAGAAGTTCGTGAATTATTTTTGCAAAACATCAATAAAAGAGGGCAAAAGGAACTTGTTGAAGATTTGTATCTGAAAAGTGTCCAGGACTATCTGAATAGAGAAGGTTTCATGGATATTTATACGAAGATTTTTGAAAAAGTCGGAAAGAATTTGAAACCACAGCATATTCCAGATTCAAATGCTTTGCCTGGAGGGAAATATGTACCTTATTCCGATGTTTGGGAAATGCTACTAAGAAACGAGAAGATGCCTAGTCTTTGTTCGTTCTAATCAAATTAAAAAAAAGGAGGGGCCCCCTCCTTTTTTTTACTTTACCCCACCAGATCTATTACTTGTGCCGGGTGGAGGACCCAGTTGTTTTGATGTTGAAGATGGGCGATATTCTTGATTATTTGATCTTGAACTATTTGTGGACCCACCGCAAAAGCTAGAATCCATTTTACAAGATTTTGCCATAGCCCCACAGAGCTCAACATTATCATTAGAAAAATCTCGTGAGTTCAGCCGCTGTCGAACTTCTTCTAGACATCTAGTGA
Source organism: Bdellovibrio svalbardensis (assembly GCF_029531655.1). NCBI lineage: Bacteria > Pseudomonadati > Bdellovibrionota > Bdellovibrionia > Bdellovibrionales > Pseudobdellovibrionaceae > Bdellovibrio > Bdellovibrio svalbardensis. The sequence continues at coordinate 205,089 of NZ_JANRMI010000005.1, read as the reverse complement.
GACCTTGATCTTTGTCGCCGCTGCCAATGATTTCCTTCTTGTCAATTTTTTCGCCTGAAATATTATAGCCATTTGATAGGGCGGCATTTAATTTGTTTTTAAAGTTGGTTCTTTTGCTGGTAACAGTGAAGTTATTCAGGTGAGAGTCATCTATGAAATCACGCATATTTGTGAGGGCATCAGTTCCAAAACCCAAGATGGTGGAGTCCTTAAAACCAAATCTTTTTGCGATGTCGTTAACTGCAGATTTCTCATGGTCAAATTTAATAAAAGGAGTGATGATTTTCCAGTCGGGATCAGACAGGTCACGATAATTTTTTCCACCAGTCAGTTGGAGTGTGTCTTTACTAATATATTTTGTGCAGAAACCATATGCTTGAATTTGTGCAATAATCACTTTCTTCATGGCATCAGTTTCTTGGCTTCCATATCCATTGGAAGTTGAAATTTTTGGTAGTTCGCGAAATTGTCGGGCACTTACGGCAAGCAATGTTAGCCATTTCGAAGAAGGTACAACATCGGATTGGCCCTTATCGGAGTAATACTGTTGAACTCCGCAAGAAATGCACTGAAGACCAACGCCTTTAAGCATTTCGCCTTCGCGGCATGTCCATTCGTCGTAACCTTCTTCACCAAAGGCTGTTGCAGAGAAAACAAATAAGAGGGCGCTGAGCGCGTATTTTAAACGTGTCATGCTCTCCGTATCGGCTAAAAATCAGATTTCTTAAATAGAGGCGATAAAGTGAGCCCGACCTCTGTCAGTTTGGGCTCGGGGAAAGCTGGACCCCGGTGGATCACGCAAAGGACATGGTCTACCTTGGCTCCAATAGAGCGTAAATCTGCTGTAGATAGAACCACTTGGCCGCCAGTAGTGACGACGTCTTCGATGATGCAAACTTTCTTGCCGGCAATCTCAAGGCCTTCAGCAAATTTGCAAGTGCCGTACTCTTTGGCTTCTTTACGAACGAAGACACAAGGCAGGCCTGTTTCCAACGACAAAGCTGTGGCGATTGGAATGCCGCCCATTTCAAGTCCGGCGAGGACTTCAGTTCCAGCAGGGATGAGAGGGGCCATTTGTTTGGCGATCTCGCGAAGCAAAGTGGGCTGTGCCTCAAAACGATACTTATCGAAATACTCATCCGAAATCTGACCTGAACGCAGTTTGAACTCTCCCGTAAGATGGGCGATGTCGTAAATTTTTTTAGCGAGTTCCTGGCGATTCATAGGGGCTCCTTCAAATGAGTGAGATGGCATACAAGTCTTCAGCATGCCTTCAGATCATCTTAGGAGTTACTTCTGGCTTTCTTCAAGCCACTTTTGATAGGCGCTATTAATTGCCGCGACCGGCAGTTGCATCAGGCAGGGAATGTCGTAAGGGTGAAGCTCAAGAACGCGTTTTTCTAAATTTTTTAGCGCGTCAGAACTTTCAGAAGTCTTCAGGATCAGGATAGACTCAGAGCTTGTCGCTATTTTTCCTTCCCACCAGTACATCGAAGTCATACCCGGAATAATGTTCGCGCAGCCAATAAGCTTTTCTTCCAGCAATGTGCGGGAAATCTTTTCGGCGGTGGCTTGATCTGGGCAGGGAATGTAAAACAGTGAGATATTTTGGGACACAGACTAGCTCTTGCGCATCTTTTGTTTGCGCACTTGCCATTGTTCAAGAGCGAACTTACGCATGTCTTCCACGCTATCAAGTTCGTCGACGATCTCTACACCCAAAAGCGTTTCCACTGCATCTTCAAGGCTGACCAGGCCGGCTACGATGCCGTATTCGTCCACTGCCAAAGCGATATGTTCCTTCTCTTTGATGAAGAAATCCAGAACTTGGGAAACCGTCATGCGCTCGGGGATGCTTGAGATGGGAGTCACGATATCGCCAATCAATTTTTCATGTTGATCGTTTGATAGCGCTTCATGAATCTTATAGCGATAGGTCATGCCTATGATATTGTCCAAGCTGCCTGAATAAACAGGTATGCGCGAGAAACGCAACGGACGATATTTGTTGAAGACCTCTTCCACTGTCAGCTCTTTATCCAAAGCAAAGAAGACTGAACGGGGAGTCATAATATCAGAGACATAGATCTTATCTAACATCAGAAGATTTTTGATGATGTTGGATTCTTTATTCTTCAGAGTGCCTTCTTCGGCGCCGATTTCTGCTGTCATCAAAATTTCTTCGCGGCTGACCTCAGGATCTTCTTCTGATTTTGAGAAGAAGCGACCGAGCCATTCAGCACTGACAACCAATGGATATAAAATAATGATCATGAACTGAATGGTGTACGCAGAGATGGGGATCAATGCTTTCCAATGAGCTGCGCCGATTGATTTAGGAATGATCTCAGCAATGAACAAAATCGCAAAAGTCAGAATGAAAGAGGCGACCGTCACCGCATGTTCACCAAACTGCACTTGCACCTGGTAGGCAATCGCTGCCGAACCCAAAGTGTGTGAAAGTGTGTTCAAAGTCAAAATCGCGGAAATAGGACGATCGAGATTTTCTTTGAGATGTTCAAGAAGTTTGGCGCTGCGATGGTTGTCGCGAACGAGGACCGCAATATAAGCAGACGTTGAGGTCAGCAAAACCGCTTCCAGCATGGAGCAAATAAAGGAAATCGTTAATGTCGAAATGAACAAGAATATAAGCATCGTCATAGATGTGGTTGGATCAATCTCAAAGTTGGGAAGTAGTTAATGAATGGCCAAGGCCTGTGGTAATCCATAGATGCCATAAGTCTATCACAGCTGTTAACTAGGCTGTCTATAGCGCACCTCATCACAGTCTAGGAGCATTCCTCAGCTCGTCTCCATTCGAGGTTGTTGATATTTATCAGGTGGCTTTGACCTTGAAATCCCAGGGCCATAGACTTTGGTCCATAACAAGGAGCAGTTTATGATCAGATCATTGGGGTTTCGGGTGTTTGCCATGACCTTTGCAACAGCTTTATTGAGTTTTAATGCCTTCGCAGCCGTGAAATCGGAGACTGTCGAATACAAAGACGGGAAGGCGGAGCTGGAAGGCTTCATGGCCTACGACGACAGTGCAAAAACGCCTCGGCCCGCGGTCCTTATTGTTCATCAATGGATGGGTATCACAGATCACGAGAAGGATCATGCCAGGATATTGGCCGCTCAGGGATATGTAGCCTTCGCATTGGATGTGTATGGCAAAGGTTTCCGTCCTACCAATGTTAATGAGGCAGGAACCCTTTCCGGCAAATATAAAGAAGATCGCAAGCTTCTGCGCAGTCGTGAGATGGCTGCTTACAATCTTGTGAAAAAAGACAAACGAGTGGATCCCAAGCATATTGTGGTTATCGGTTATTGCTTCGGTGGATTGGGTGCCTTGGAGCTCGGTCGTTTTGGCGCCGCACTGGCGGGGATTGCCAGCTTTCATGGAGCTTTGTCCAATCCCAACCCTCTAGACGCGAAGAACATCAAAAGCCCAGTGCTCGTGATGCATGGAGCTTTGGACCCTTACGTTAAAAAAGATGAAGTGGACGCTTTCGTGAAAGAGATGAATGACGCCAAGGTGGACTATGAGTTCATCTCTTACTCGAATGCGGTTCATGCCTTCACGCAAAAGATGGCAGGCAATAATCCAAGCGCCGGTGTCGCTTATAATGAACGAGCTGATCGCAGATCTTGGGCGACTTTCATGGAGTTCTTAAAAGAAGTGGCCCCGATTAAGTAGGAGTGAATAGTTCATCTCTGGGCTTCTTAACTTTGGTTAAGATTTGCGAGAATTTTAGACAGTGATGAAATGTTGGCAATGGCAGAGGGGGCCGGATGGAAACCTCGAAGCCGTTGTGATATCTAGGGTGTTTTCATAAGGAGTCTTAAAATGAAAACACTTTCTCTTACAGTCTTGATCGCACTCTCGTTCGCGATGAGCTCAACCCCTTCAGTTTCTTTTGCAAACACTTCTGAGGAAGTGCAGGCGAAGAGCAAGGGCAAATCTGAACCAGCTCCAAAAGATCAGGATGATAGAGACGGTGGTGGTGAAGGTCATGATCCACGTGAAGGGACCTATGAAGGCAATGACCGCAATGGTGGTGGCTCTTTCGATGGTGGCGGCTATAGCGGTGGAGACGGTGGCGGCGGAATGGCAGGAGAGCTTTTCTATGTGAAGAACTCCGGCAAAACTTTGGGTGCCAATGTGAAGGTTGAAGATCGTGGATCCGTGCTGGTTTATACTGAGACTTCACATGAGGATATCAGCGCTTCAGAAACCTGTACGACGATCACTCGTGTGACAGTGGATAAGGCGACCGGTAAAACATTGGCGACGGATAAGGTTGAGTACTGCAATCAGTGGCCTTTGTAGTTCCCTGATAAAAGCTTTACGTATTTAAAATAAAAAAGGCTGATCAAGTGTGATCAGCCTTTTTTATTTTATCAGTCCCACGCTGGAGGCGAGAAAAGGGCAAAAAAAAGCCCGATGTTTCCATCGGGCTTTTGAAGTCTGGACTTAGAATTACTTCTGCTCAGCTGCGCGCTTCGCTTGGTATTTCTTCGCAAGTTCTTCTTGAATGTTACGAGGTACTGGCAAGTACTTCGCGAATTCCATAGAGAACTCACCTTTACCTTTAGTAGCAGAACGTAGATCAGTTGAGTAACCGAACATTTCTGTCAACGGTACTTCAGCTTCGATCACGCAGTTGCCATCAAAAGCAGTTGTTCCAACGATTGTACCACGGCGTTGATTGATTTGACCAACCGCTGAACCTTGATATTCATCTGGAACGACAGTTTCAAGCTTCATGATAGGCTCAAGAACTGTAGGTTTTGCTGCAGCATAAACTTCACGAAGTGCCGCCATACCAGCGATTTTGAACGCCATGTATGATGAGTCGACGTCATGGTATGCGCCGTCTTCAAGAACAACTTCAACACCAACGATCGGGAAGCCAATGAGTGGACCTTTAACAGTCTGCTCTTTGAAGCCCTCTTCAACTGCTGGGATGAATTCTTTAGGAATACGACCACCAACAACTTCGTTAGAGAATTTGAATACTGAGCCATCTTCTTGTGGAGCAAGAGGTTGGATTTTACCAACGATCTTCGCGTATTGACCCGAACCACCCGTTTGTTTTTTATGAGTGTAATCGTAGTCAGCAGCTTGAGAAATCGTCTCGCGGTAAGCAACCTGAGGTTGACCAACGATAACTTCACAGTTGAATTCACGTTTCATACGTTCAACGTAGATTTCCAAGTGCAACTCACCCATACCAGAGATGATAGTCTCATTTGATTCCTCGTCACGGTGAACGCGGAAAGTAGGGTCTTCCTTACGGAATTTTTGCAACGCTTTAGAGAAGTTATTCGCTGCAGTTTTGTCTTTAGGAGCAACTGCAAGAGAGATAACCGCGTCTGGAACGTGCATAGATTGCATAGAAGCGTTGATGTCTTCAGAACAGAAAGTATCACCAGAAGCACAGTCGATACCGAACAATGCAACGATGTCACCAGCGTAAGCTGTGTCGATATCTTCCATTTTGTCAGAGTGCATACGCACTAGACGAGGAATCTTAACGGCTTTCTTGTTCGTTTGATTCGTGATGAAAGCACCTTTTGCTAGCTGACCTTGGTAAACACGCATGTAAGTCAACTGACCGAATGGAGTTTCAGCAAGTTTAAATGCCAAAGCAACTGTCGGTTTTTTTGGATCTGGGAACAACTCAAACTTCTCTTCGCCTTTGTTAAGATCAAGAGCGTGCTCTTTTTTCTCAGCAGGTGATGGAAGGTAGTAAGTTACCGCATCCATAAGACGTTGAACGCCTTTATTTTTGTAAGCAGAACCGCAAAGAACTGGAACAAGTTTCAAGCTGATAGTTCCTTTACGGATAGCAGCACGAATCTCATCGTTAGTTGGCTCTTCTTCCATCAAGAATTTCTCTTCGATGGTAGGGTCGATATCAGCCAATTTTCCGATCATAATTTGACGGTACTTTTGAGCTGTTTCAACTAGGTCTGGTGGAATATCTGTTACCTTAACAGTTTCTCCAGATTCACCTTCATTGATGTAAGCTTTCATGTCGACAAGGTCTACGTTTCCTCTGTGCTGATCTTCCAAGCCAACAGGGATTTGGATCATGACGGCATTAAGTCTCAATTTTTCAACCAAAGCATCAGCAACGCGATAAGGGTTGGCACCTTGACGGTCCAATTTATTCACGAATGCCAAACGAGGAACGCCGTAACGTTTCATCTGACGGTCAACTGTGATTGATTGAGATTGAACACCAGCAACACCGCAAAGAAGCAATACAGCTCCGTCAAGAACGCGAAGTGAGCGTTCAACTTCAACTGTGAAGTCCACGTGCCCCGGAGTATCGATTAGGTTGATTGTATAATCCTTCCAGTGAACCTGAGTTGCCGCAGACTGGATGGTGATACCTTTTTCTCTCTCTAGATCCATGGAGTCCATTGTCGCCCCAACGCCGTCTTTTCCACGTACTTCGTGGATGGCGTGGATTCTTCCTCCATAGAACAAAATACGTTCAGAAGTCGTCGTTTTTCCCGAGTCAATGTGAGCCGAGATACCAATGTTTCTGACCATATCAATATTCCACTTTTTGGACATATTCATACCCTTCGTTATCTGTTTGCCGTGATTTATCTGCACTTCGGGGCTGAAATATTTCTGGCCCAAAGTAGTTTAGCCACTGGTTTTTATTGGTTACTTTTATGAAAGTACTCGAAGTACCATCAATTACATATAGATGCAAAAAAAGAATCTAGCTCAGCCCGACGACGCATGGCAATGCAAATCTGTGAGCGTCCTGATTGAGCCTGTTTTTGAGACGAAACGGCGTGCCTCGGGCGGGCTGATTAACGTAAGCTTGGTGGCATGACGAAAGACCTCCATTCACAACTTAGTGAACTTCTAAAACAGAATTTTGAGTTTAGCGCCTTTCGAGGCGAGCAAGAAGCGATTTTGCGTAAAGTATGGGCAAATGAAGATCTCCTCGCATTAATGCCGACCGGTATGGGAAAAAGCCTGTGTTTTCAATTCCCTGCCAAGATTAGAGACGGACTTGTTATTGTCATTTCACCGCTCATTGCCTTGATGCAGGATCAGGTTTTGAAGGCTCGTGATCTCAACATACCGGCAACCTGCCTCAATTCGACCTTAACCAGGGACGAGCGGGAGCAGCGCCAAGAGCGCCTGGCCAAAGGCGATTATAAACTTCTTTATGTGACCCCTGAGCGTTTTCGGAAACCGGAGTTCCTGAAAGCCATCGAAGGTCGCAAGATTCAGTTGCTGGCGATTGATGAGGCTCACTGTATTTCGCAGTGGGGGCATGATTTCCGCCCAGACTATTCTCGGGTGGGGGAGTTTCGCGCCCTGTTGGGGAACCCTCCGACTTTGGCTTTGACGGCAACGGCCACTCCCGAAGTGCAAAAAGACATTTTGGCAAAGTTGAACATTCCGGAGGCGCCGACAATCTCTGCGGGGATTGAGCGCAGTAATCTGGCGTTGCGAGTTCACGATGTTTACGGTATCGATGAAAAAATCCGCGCAATGGTGGCTCTTCGTCATCAACATGACGGGACGGCGATAATTTATTGTTCATTAATCGGAACTTTAAAAAAGATTTCTTCGTCACTGAATCGATTGGGTGTTCCACATTTGGTTTACCATGGTGACCTGCCTCCCCAAGATCGCAAACGCAATCAGAAAATGTTTATCTCTGGTGAAAATCCTTTGATGCTGGCGACGCCCGCTTTTGGTTTGGGCATTGACAAAAATAACGTGCGCCTTCTGATTCATTCGGAAATTCCAAGCGCGTTAGAGTCCTATTTTCAAGAGGTCGGGCGAGCTGGGCGTGACGGCAAAGAGGCTTCTTGTCATTTGCTTTACGATCAAGATGACGTCAGCATTCAAATGGAATTTTTGAAATGGTCCCATCCAGAGCCGGAGTTCATTCGTAAAGTCTATCAGTTGATTGAAGGCAATCGCCTGCGTGTGAATCAGGAGAAGTTTGATTTCTTGCGCGAACAGATGAACTTTAAAAACCGTCGTGACTTCCGGGTTGAGGCTGCGGTCAGTATTTTGGAGCGCTGGGGTTGCTTGGAAAAGTCAGATGATCCATTTCCGTTTCAATGCGTTCATGAACCGACTGCGGAGCAATTTGCCGCTGAAAATGGTCCTCAGGTATTACGCGCGCAAAACTCTAAACTTCTTGAAATGGTTCGTTGGGCCACGCAGGATAAAGAGTGCAGAATGAATTATATTTATCATTACTTTGGACATAAGCATGAGACTCCTTGTGGGAAGTGTGACGTATGCCAAGGTACAGCAGGCAAGCTCGAGTAGATTTGTGTGATATTGGTGTTTTTCATGCGGGGATGCATTTGATGAAAACATTTATTCTCAGTTTGTTGGTAATTCCAAATATCGCCTTCGCGGCAGTAAAGCTGCCGTTGGAAAAGCTGAAGTTGCCTAAAGGTTTTTCCATTTCTATTTTTGCAGAAGTTCCTCATGCGCGCTCTATGGCTCAATCCGAAGATGGACGTATTTTTGTGGGAACGCGTGAAAGTGACAAAGTTTATGTGATTCAAGATGGCAAAGTTCAAGTTTTCGCAGAAGGACTTTCCGTTCCGAATGGTGTTGCCTTCAAAGATGGAAAACTTTATGTCGCAGAAATTCCTCGGATTTATGAATTCAATGTTCCCGCAAAGGTCACTCGGCCTTTGAAGCCTGCGCGAATTTTGGCGCAGACATTTCCTTCAGATGGCCATCATGGTTGGAAGTTTATCCGTTTTGGTCCCGATGGAAAATTGTATGTTCCAGTCGGTGCTAACTGTAATGTCTGCGAGACCGGAACTGAGTATGGACGAATTTATCGTATAGATGTGAATGGCACTTCCAAAGAGGTGATTGCAGAGGGCGTACGCAATACCGTTGGGTTTGACTGGGATCCTTTAACGAAAGACTTTTGGTTTACGGATAACGGTCGCGACATGTTGGGCGATGATATGCCTCCTGACGAACTCAATCATCTTACGAAGGTGGGCCAACACTTTGGCTTCCCATATTGTCACGGTAAAGACATCAAAGATCCTGAATTTGGAAAAAACAAAGATTGTGCGAAATACACCCCACCTGTAGTTGAGTTGCGTGCCCATGTCGCCTCATTAGGTATGCGCTTTTATACAGGAGCAATGTTTCCCAAAGAATATCAGAACAGCGTGATTCTTGCTGAACACGGTTCCTGGAATCGCAGCATACCTCAAGGATATCGTTTGACCTTCGTGCAACTTCAAAATGGTCAACCAATAAAGGTCGAAGGTTTTGTTGAAGGGTGGTTGCAGAATGATGAGGCCTGGGGGCGTCCCGTCGATGTTGAGGTTCTTAGAGATGGCTCGCTACTGGTTTCTGACGACAAGGCTGGAGTTATCTATCGCATTACTTACAATCCTCAAGGAAAGTGAAGCTTCGTGAAGTTGCATTCATCTGTTGATTTTCCAGATCCCCGCGACACCATGGCCGAAGGAGTTTTGGCCGTTGGCGGAAAGCTTGATGTGGGCACTTTGTATGCGGCTTATTCGAAGGGGATTTTTCCTTGGCCTCAAGCAGGGTTTCCCATGCTGTGGTTTTCCCCGGAAAAGCGTGGCATTTTAGATTTCAATGATTTTCACGTCCCGGAAAGTCTGCGCCGTTTTCGCAAGAAAAATCCACAAATTGAAATCACCTTTAACAGAGATTTTCATCATGTGATCGAAGAGTGTTCCAAGCAGCCTCGCCCAGGTCAGGATGGAACTTGGATTTTGCCCTTGATGAAAAGAGCTTATTTGGAGTTTTTCAAAGCCGGCTTTTGTCTATCCGTCGAAGTTCGTGAAAACAATATTCTGATCGGTGGGATCTACGGCGTACTGGTTGAGGGTGTCTTTAGCGGGGAGAGCATGTTTTACAAAAAGCCCAATGCTTCAAAACTCGCGTTGTGGGCTCTCGTGGAGTATTTATCGAATAAGGGCCATGATTGGATCGACGTGCAAATGGTCACACCCGTCGTCGGAGCGATGGGTGGGAAGTATATCGATCGTGAGGACTTCTTGGAGATGTTGGAAGAGCGCCATCGTCAATACGAACTGGAACGTTAGTTCGGGCGCGAACTAGCGAACCTCAAACATAAATGTCTGTGCCTCAGTTCAGAGCTTCGCGCCAAACCACATTAAATTCTGAAGTGTTTGTTCCGTTCAAAGGCTTGAGATCCTTTGTTTTAAATTGCACTTTGGCATTGAACTCACGAGAGAAGGCGGCCGCCTCTGCGGCGTTGGCAGGGATGCGAGCTCCCATGTTTGCCAATGCGACCACCGGGACTGCAATCTCTTTGCTGGAGATGCATTGGTCGGAACCGGCCCAAGGGTCGTTGCACAGCGCGCTTGTGGTGAAAGTTCTAAAAGAGATTTTGACCTGATCTGAATTGGCCGAGAACTTCCAAACTTGACCGATGTGAATTTCCTTTGGAGATAGTTTCTTGGATTCAAACTTCCAAGGCATCTGGTTTTGTGAATCGTAAGCGGTAAATTCCGGACTGTGGGCAAGGACAAAAGTTTTCATAACTATCGTCGAAGCCAACACTCCATAGGCCGCTGAAAAACTGCAGTGGCTTCCGTAAGGAAGATTCACAACGCCCACCGTGGAAGAGTTCTTGTAGTAAGGGTCGTTTTCAACAGATTGAGCATTGATCTTGTTGTCGACAACAATATCGTCCTTCGAGGCCCAGACGAGCATCGGTGTTGTGACCTTTTGTGGGAGACTCCAGAAGTTGTTATTTTTGAAATATTGATTTGCGGAGACCGCTGTCCCGCGGCGCTGAAGAGAGACCGCATTGATCAGGCCAAGATAATCAGTCATATCTTTTTTATTAGAAGGAATATTTTCTGTCGTCAAAAGATCTGGTACGTCCGTGACATCTTTGCGGGCTGCTAAGAATTGATCTTTCGTTAGTTTCGCAAACACGCTTCCCACCAAGGTGCTGCCATAGAGGCTTTGCAAAGTTGGTTTGAGTGCCACGACCGGGCATACGGCCATCACTGAGCTGTAGACCTTCGGGGCCTCCAGTTGTGCTTGCATATCATTATAGGCGGCTCCAAAAACGGCAGCGTTGCCACCAAGGCTTAAACCCATAAGATGAATGCTGGAAATGCGATCCTTAAAAGCCCATTGGTCTTTAAGCCATCGACCGACTTCGATCACTTCAGCTCCTTCAGTCCATCCACCGATGGAAACAATGTGATTAAGCGCGATGTGATCCAGGCCGGTTTGATTTGCCAAAAGCACAACGTTGAAGGGGCTTTGGTCAAAGAGGCTCATTAAGTTTTCTATCATCGAAGGGGACTCCGTCGCAGAACAGAAGACTCCACATTTAACGACCACTAAGGGACGAGGACGTGGATCTTGTTTCAAGGCTGCGATAGCTGGCACCTGAGTGCCATTCGGAAGCTTGATCGTGATGGATTTGATCTGAGAGTGTTGGAAGAACGGGTATTCATAAGAGGAGGCTTTAGCCAAACTGGCGAGGCCGCCCACCGCGGACTTCAACGACAGCTCCTTGCCACACTTATCGAAGTAGCTTTTGATCTGTGAATAGTACTCTGCTGAAGAGACCTTCTTTGCCAACAGGCTGTCTTCAAAGAGTTTGGGATCGCAGGCGGGGCTCATATCTTTGGTGCTGAGACCGTCAGGAATATCGCTAGCAGCATCCGCTTTAGGAAGTTCGCCGCCAGATTGACGGATGATTTCGCGAACAAACTGTTGCTCGGTTTGAGCCGGGGCCGTCACAGAGAAAAGTAAAACACTTAATACAAGGCTGTAAATCAAAGAAGTCATCATTTACCTCACGTGCTGAGCCCAATTTATCGGTTTAAAGCAGGCGAGGTTTAGACAAGGCCTGGTGATCTGGACATAAGATACATAGAGGGGATGCATTTAGCGGCCTTGGTCTTGGGGCAATTTCGGCGAGATACTGAGGCCTGGTAACTATTTACTCAACTGTCGAATTCGTAAACAGGGGGGCGCATATTGTGTTTCTTTTCGAGATTTTGTCCCGGCATATCGAATATAGAGGGGTTTGAGTAGGTATGGCTCTCGCAAAGAAGCTCACGCGAGGTGCTCTTATGATTACAAAAAAGGTCTTAGCGTCGTTGTACGTTGTTACTAGTGTCTGCGCATCCCTGGCTTGGGGTGAGAACGACGCCACTGCGAATTATGTGGCTGAGTATAAACGAGTTTCTGGAGCGTATAGCGATATCATGAAGAGTATCGAGAATGCAAAAAACGGAGACGAGTGGGATGAGAAGTTCCATAAGCTTCAAGGCTTTATGAGCAATCCGGGCCTGGATAGAAACTCAGGCGTTGCACTTTGTGCGCATTTGAAATCATTGGATCATCATCAATTGGAATACGTTGAAAATATCATTGATTCAGAGATTACGGCGATTTCTTTGAAGTCTTGCCGTGCTGAGCTTCTGACACGTATTAGTTATGCCTCTAGATTCAGAAAAGCTTCCTTCGATTTGGATTCTGACATTGCGCGAATTCGTCCTATCGCTTTTGAAGAGCGTGTGGTCGATGAAAAACTGAACGTTTTGAGCAATCAGGGTTTTAAAGACAAAGAAGTCATGTTGACCTTCGATGATGGCCCGACAAAAAACGTGACGACGAATATTTTGAACGCTCTTAAAAAGGCAGGAGTGAAAGGTGCCTTCTTCAGTACGGGACGCATGGCTCTTGCGAACAGTGAGATGGCGAAGCGTATTGTGGCAGAGGGCCATATTCTGGGTTCACACTCCTACTTCCATACTTTGATGATGGGTCGTCAGGTGAATCGCGGCAAAATGTCTTATGATTATTTCATGTCGGAATTCGTCGGTGGCCATATGGCGGTTTACTCTGCGGCGAAATTTATTGATCCTTTCTTCCGCTTTCCAAATGGTTGTTCAAATCAGAACATGGCAAGAAACGTTGCCGAGTTGGGTTTGAAAAACTTCCGTTGGAGCGTCGACAGCTTCGACTGGCAGTTCCAAGTCAGCAAAAATCCTGACTATGAAAAACGCCGCCAGGATATTTTGAAATCTTTCGTGACGCAGTTGAGAGCTTCTAACAACAAAGGGATCGTGTTGATGCATGATATCTTTAAGCAGTCTGGCGAAGCTTTGCCTTTGATCTTGAACTACTTGTCTGACAACGGTTTCAAGGTGGTTCTGTTGAAGCCCGCTCACCGCCAAGTGACGCCAAATCAAGAGTTCCCACTAGTTACGCAAGCTTACGACTACATCAATAGTCGTGGAATGAAGTTGAGCCAGGTTCGTCCTGCGACAAATGCTGACGGTGATCCGGTTTCACCTGAGGGCTACAAAAGTCCTGTAGACTTCTTCCATATGTTCCCTCAGCTCACATACCAGCAGCACGCAATTAATCCAGCTGCAGCGGATTGTGAATATAGATAGGACTCTGAGTTTGATTGATATTAAAAGCATGATGCTTTACACTGCATCATGCTTTTAATTAATACCCACAAGCTTGAAAAAGCGTTCGCCGGAAAAGTTCTATTCAAAAATGTCAGCCTCGGAATCGAAGAGGGTGATCGCGTGGGCCTGGTCGGGCCCAATGGCGCTGGTAAATCCACACTTTTAAAAATTCTTGCTGGTCGTATGAAGCCTGATAGCGGTGAGGTCACCGGTAAAAAAGGTTTGCGTATTGGCTTCCTCGATCAAACTCCGGTATTTGAGCCGGGTGTGAGCATTCTCGATGCGATCATGAGTGATGCGGATTACAACGAACATATTGGTCCTGCTTATGAATGGATGGCGCGCTTAGAGCTTTCTCAATTCGGTGACACCTTCTTAGTGGAAGATCTGTCTGGTGGTTGGAAAAAACGTGTGGCCTTGGCCCGTGAATTGGTGCGCGGACCGGAGCTTCTTCTTCTGGATGAGCCAACGAATCATCTCGATGTCAGCAGCATCTTGTGGTTGGAAGAATTCTTGGCTAAAGCGCAATTTGCCACCCTGATCATCACGCATGATCGCTTGTTCTTGCAGCGAGTGACCAACAAGATTTTCGATTTGGATCCAAAAAATCCAAATTACTTATTCTCGATTGAGGGTGAGTATTCTGATTATACTGAAGCCAAAGAATTGATGATGGCCGGTCAGGAAGCCAAAGAGCAAACGATGAAGAACACACTTCGTCGTGAAACGGAATGGCTTCGTCGTGGCGCTAAGGCACGTTTGACGAAACAAAAGGCCCGTATCGACAGAGCTTATACTTTGAAAGATGATGTTTCTGATCTGACCGCAAAGAATGCGTCACGTTTGGTGAAGATCGAATTTAAAGATGCAGATCGCAATCCTCAGAAATTGATGGAATTGAACAACGTCACCAAAGCCTACGATGGACGTGTGCTATTTAAAGACTTCTCATACTTGGTTTCACCAAAAACACGCATGGCCCTTTTGGGTGACAATGGTTCTGGTAAATCCACTTTGATTCGTATTTTGCTGGGCCAAGAGCAGCCAGACACGGGTGAAGTGAAGCAAGCCGAAAAATTGAAAGTCGCGTATTTTGAACAAAATCGTGAGACCTTGAATCCGAAACAATCTGTTCTGAAAAACATCTGCCCGGATGGAGACTATGTTCACTATCAAGGCTCCTACGTTTTTGCGCGCAGTTATTTGGAGAGATTCCAATTCAATCGTCAGCAAGTGGATTTGCCTGTAGAAAAGCTTTCTGGAGGCGAGCAGGCCCGTTTGAGAATTGCACAGTTGATGTTGAATGAAGCGCAAGTTCTTGTTCTGGATGAGCCTACGAACGACTTGGATGTGGCAACCTTGGGTGTGCTCGAAGAGTCACTGCGTGAGTTTAATGGCGCAGTCATTCTGGTAACCCATGACCGTTATTTCATGGACCAGGTTGCCAAGGAAATCATCGCCCTTCATAAGAACCCAGATGGCAATACCACGATGGAGCGATTCGCGGGTTACTTGCAATGGGAAGAATGGTTCGATGAGCAAAAAGAGTTAGAGAATCAGAAAAAAGAAGAAGTTAAGCAAGAGGCCAAAGTGGCAGCGGGTAAGACCAAAAAGCTTAGCTTTAAAGAGAAGTTTGAACTTGAGAATATGGAAGCAACTATTCAAGGCTTGGAAGCCAAGCTCGAAGCCGCACAGGCGGAATCAGTTCTTCCGGAAGTTGTAAGCAAAGCTTCAAAAGTTCAAGAACTGTATTCTGAGATCGCAAAGCTTCAAGCTGAAATTGAACGTTTGTATGCAAGATGGGCCGAACTCGAAGGCAAAGGTTAAGTTAGCTAATGCACTGAGCCTCAAATAGGTACGGCGTACCTCAAAAAAAAAGAGCTAGGTTTTCCTAGCTCTTTTTTTATTTCAAATGAGTCTTTTTAATTACTTTGTTACTGAGGCACATTGGGCTGGATAGGTCTTTCCTTTTTTGAGGAAGATGTATCCTTCGAGTCCTTTTTTGGTGGATGTGAAGTTGCCAGAGAATTGACCTTCAACATAGGTGCCTGTGAAAGTTGAAACATAACCATTGTTGGCAATATTTGGTTTTCCCACGATGTTTAAGGTTGCTGGAGCCAAGTCAGGTCGATAAGTGGCGCTGAGGGCCGCATCCAGTCCGCCTAATTTGTCGTAGTCACGATGGAAATTGCCAGCCAAGCGTGGATGAGTTGTGTTGGCATCGCTGCCATCTTCGTACAATGAAAGATTCATTTGCACCGTATAAGCCGCAGTGACACTGCCTCCTTCTGCCGGAGTTACGCAACCAATGTAAGAGCCCACAAGCTCGGCATATTGACGACGAAGGCGTTCATTGTACTCTTCTTGCGCGCCATTGCCGGGATTGGCGTTCTCATTGGCAGAAAGACGTAAATCCAGGGTGCCGATATCACGAGTTGAAGACTTGACGAGGCCCGTGATGCGACCATTTAGGATTTTTGCTTTGATGGTGTGAACATCGTCGATGTTTGAAGCGGCATCCAGATTTAGCAAAGTCAGATCGCCTGTTTCAGGGACATAAGTCACAGAGAAATTCACCAAGGGCTTTCCCACGGGGTTGACCTTCATGTAGGCCGCACTTTGTTTAAAGCGAATGCGATCTGTGCCGTCTGGATTGGTGCCATCTTTGTAGCCAAGGATATCCAGGTTGAGATCCACTTTTTCGTCACCGTTGGCTCTGTGCAAAGTTCCACTGTAGTAGCCAGCAACGGGTCTGAAATCGTCTTGAATCTGAGCGTTTTGTTCGTTCACTTTTTTGGTTTGTGGTGACGACCCAGATTTATCTTTGTCGTAGGCACAAGAAGCAAGTCCCAGAATTGTGATCGCAAGTATTAGTTTCTTCATTACTGTCCTCATTTATTCTTCCGACTATTGAGCTTCTGACTTTGGAGCGTCAGGAATCAGTTCGTCGCGAGTTGCTGCCCATTCATTCAAAGCGATGTGGTAGTTGCCCACGGCTTGGATAAATTGAACTTCGGCTGTTACGAAATTGTTCATTGCAGTGATCAAAATTGAAATATCAGTTCTTCCTTGAGAGTAGGACCGGTTGAGTTCTTGCGCTGCTTTCTCGCGGAAGGTTTTTTGCTTTTCTGCGCTCAATGCCAAGGCATAGGTTTCCTGAACACGGCGCTCAGCCTGATTTTGAAGGTCTTGAGCATTCAAAGTACTCAAGCTCAAGCGTGTTTCCTCAAGATCTTTGTTGATCTTTTTGTTGATGATATCTTCGTTTTGAACGTCGGATCCAAAATTATATTTGAACTTCAAACCGATATAGTATTTCGGGCGATTGCTAGAGACCACTTGAGAATAGGAATCCTGTGAGCCTTCGCCCCAGCCTTCAGAGACCGCCTGGCCAACTAAATTCAAGGTTGGATGACTTTTTGATTTTGAAGCATCCAAGTTTTCGTTTGCCGCCGCCACTTTCAATTTCTGAGAGCGGATCGTGCGAAGGTCCTCAATATTTTTTGCCGGAAGTTTTGGAACATTGGGAAGCAAAGTCGTGGCCTCAAACTTGATGTTGGCTGCCGGATCCAAGTTCAGCAAGGTAATTAAAGTTGTGAGGTTATTGAGGTATGAAGTCGAAGCCGTTTTTACAGCTTGTTCACGAGTCTCAAATTCAGCCTGAGCCTGAGGCAAGTCACCAGGATTAGAGTAGCCCAATGAGGTTTTACGTTTAACAGCGTCAACAAGTTTCTTGTAGCGGTCTCTGGAAACGATCGCCTCTTTAAAGTTCTCTTGGGCCGCGAACGTGGTCCAATATTGGCGGATGGCCTCAAGGACAACGTCTTCAAGATCATTGGCGCGAAGAATTTCCTGAGCAGTGTAAGTGTAGTTTGCGGAGTTCACAGTGGCACGATCGGCAGTTCCAAAAAAGTTCTGCCAAAGGGACTGCTCAAGAATAATACCGACACTGTCAGTGGTTTGATTTGTCGGTGGAGGATTTGTGATAACAGGATCAAGATCCGCCTGTTGCGACAAACGGTTTATCTGTACTCCCAACAAAGTTCCCGTTGTAAATGGCTTATTGAGGGCAATGGACGTTTTGTACTGTTGGTATTTATTGTCCAACTGAGAGGTTCCGCTGCTGAGCAAGCCCGCCGGTTTTTCGTACTGATAGCCAGTCTCTGCTGTCACAATCCAATCATAAGCGGACATAGTTTGCGCAACATTCAAACGGAAAGTTTGATACTGAAGATTTACTTCTTTTGTTCTGTAACCTTGGCTCAAAGCAAGCTCTGCCACCAGTTTTTGGGTCAAGGTAATATCTTTACCCGTGGCCGTCGCCAAGGGAGCTGGTTGTGGGCTCGGCTCTGTTGCGGCCCAGCTGAAATTCAAAACAGTTGTGCTAAGTAGGAAAAGAAAACTTTTTACCATGTGACTTTAGTTCCTAACCCGAAGTTGTCTCGTTGAAGCGCCAGCTCTTGGTAAGAGTCGCGCAAGCTGCGTTGTGAATACTCTGTGAATATGGACCATTGTTTTGAAAATTGAAAATCCAAGCCAAAGTTCAAGCTCATATAACCGGTTTGTTTCGAGAAATGGGCAAACTCATTGGCTGAGGTTTGCGTATAGTTAACCGTTCCATACTGTGGTGTGAATGTGAGGGCGAGCCATTGCAAGCGATCCCATTGAAGACTTACTGTCGGTCCGAAAGCGAACAAAGTGGAGTTCAAGCGAGCGTCACTGACGGTATAGCCAGTCGGAAACCTTACGGCAGCCTCTTGAGATGAGAACGCAGCATTGCCGCGCAAACCGACTCTCCATAGAAGGGCTTTAGTTTTCATTTCGGGGCTGAGGAATCCCGCCGCGAGTCCAGGCATGAAGGTTGAGCCATTCTCGCTCAGGTCAAAATTGCCAACAGAATCGGTGCTGACGATGCCACGCGGAGTGAAGCTTTGAGCTGTTAGTCCTGCGAAGTATTGCCAAGTCCGAGTGATGACTTCAGGACGTGGGTCTTTAAGACTGAGCATTCCACTTGCGGTCGTTGCGTCTAATTGAGCATCACTGGCATTTTTTTGTGTTTGGCCTTCAACGCGGGTTTCGGCGGCTGCTTGTTCGCGCAAACTTAATTTTGAGCTGGATGAAACGGACGTGGATTGTGCGAAGCTGGTGGATGAGATGAGTAAACTCGCAATGAAAAACAACTTCATAATGACTCCGTCGTATCAATTGGCGTATCCGCTTGGCTTTCAATCACGTTCAATCAAGTGAATCGACCTAGCCCAATTTCGTGATGATCTTCGAAGATTCGAAGTCTGATCTCTAATTTGGACTCGTGGGTTTTACCCGCCAAGGTATAATGGTGCGTTCACAAGGAACCCCAGTTGATTAAAAGCGGCGTCAGGAATAGTCCGAGCAGGCAGGAGAGTCAACAACCGATTAGGTTGCTAAGGGTCACTAAACATGTCTGTTTTCAATACTTTGAGAGCGGATGTGTTGAAAAAATGCTAATGACTAATTTACAAGGTGTGGTTTACATTGGCCGGGTTTAGGAGGACAGCGCATGAAGATCTCGGATTTATCGATTAAGAACCCCGTTTTTGCGTGGATGCTGATGTTCGGTTTGATGATTTTCGGCCTGATTTCATTCTCAAGAATGGGTGTGAGTCAGCTGCCAGACGTGGATTTCCCGACAGTTACGGTTAACGTCACTTTGGTGGGCGCCGCACCTGAAGTTATGGAGACTCAAGTCGTCGATCCTATTGAAAGCGCCTTGATGGGTGTTGAAGGGGTGCAGAGCATTACTTCCAACAGTAAGACAGGTTCTGCGAATATCACGGTTGAGTTCAGCCTGGATCGTAATATCGATATTGCTCTTCAAGATGTTCAGGCCAAAGTGGCCGGTGCTCAAAAGCAACTGCCTAAAGAAGTTGATCCTCCGACAATTTCAAAAACCAATCCTGATGATCAACCCATTCTTTGGTTGGCACTAACTTATGATAAAAATGACCCACAGTTCTTGATGAAATATGCCCGCGATTATTTGCGTGATCGTTTCACGACTGTAGACGGTGTGGGCGATATCTTCTTGGGCGGCTATACTGATCCGGTATTGCGTGTCTCAGTAGATACCAAGAAACTTCCAAGCTACAATATTTCAGTCAATGACGTTATTGATGCGATCAAAAATGAGCACTCGGAGCTTCCGGGTGGTTATATCGAAACTGAAAAAAATAACTATAATGTGCGCACGATGGGGGAAGCTAAGACCATCGAAGAGTTCAAGAACATTGTCATCAGCAAACGGGCGGGTCAGACAACTCAAGATCCAACCAACATGGTAAGAATCCGTAATGTCGCTGATGTGCAGATGACTTTGGACGATATCACCCGTGTTTCTCGTTTTAATGGCGAGCCGGCATTGGGTCTGGGTATTCGTAAGCAGCGCGGCACCAATGCCGTGGCGGTCGCCAAAGCGGTTAAAGAAAAAATCAAAGAGATTCAGCCTCAACTTCCAGAGGGGATGAAAATCCATGTCAACTTCGATAGCACTCAGTTCATTGAGAAATCAGTGGGCGAGTTGACTCATCACTTGATGCTGGCTGTGATTTTGACGTCTCTGGTTTGTTGGATGTTCTTGGGAAGTTGGTCAGCGACTTTCAACGTGTTGCTGTCGATTCCAACGTCATTGCTGGGCGCCTTCATCGGTTTGTACTTCCTTGGCTATACTTTGAATACCTTTACTTTGTTGGGATTGACCTTGGCCATCGGTATCGTCGTCGACGATGCCATCATGGTTCTGGAAAATATCTTCCGGTATAACGAGAAAGGCCATGGGCAGATTGAATCTGCGATTCTGGGCGCGCGCGAAATCGGTTTTGCGGCATTGGCGGCGACAGCTGCGGTTATCGCGATCTTCCTTCCGGTGGCCTTCATGCAAGGTATTATCGGGAAGTTCTTCATGCAGTTCGGTGTGACGATCTCACTCGCAGTGTTCTTGTCGTTGGTAGAATCTTTGACGATCACACCAATGCGTTGCGCGGGTTTCGTTCACCACGGTGAGAGAACAACTAAAATTGGCCGTGCTTTTGAGGCCTTCATGGCTTCGTTGGTGGTGGGTTACGAAAGACTTCTTCGTAAATCTTTAAGCCACCGTTGGACTGTGATTTTGGGTTCCATCGTGTTCGTTGTTATTTCATTCTTCTCTATTAAATTTTTGACCAAAGAGATGAGCCCCGCACAAGATCAAAGCATCTTCATGGCGCGTTTGATTTTACCGGTAGGCAGTTCTTTGGCTTACACCGATGGTCAAGTGAAGAAAGCTGAAGAGTGGCTGCGCTCTCGTCCAGAGGTGAAACAAGTCTATGCCAGCGTGGGTGGTTTCGGGGGAGGTATCTCTGATGCCAATACCGCGATGATGTTCGTGACGATGAAGGAATATGGAGAGCGCCCGAAAGACAAAGAAACGGGTAAACGCTTGAGCCAGCAGGACTTCATGCAAATTGCTCGTAAAGAGCTTTCGAAAATTCAAGATGTACGCCCGGTCTTAATGGATATGTCACAACGTGGATTCTCGAGTGGTCGTGGTTATCCTATTGAGTTCACAGTTTTGGGCTCTGATTGGGGCAAGCTCGCGGATATGTCACAAAAAATTATGAAAGAGATGCAGGCGACAGGCACTATGGTCGACGTGGATTCCAACTACCTGTTGGGTATGCCCGAGATCCAAGTTGTTCCAGATAGAATCGCAGCGGCTCAACATGGTGTGAGCATCAATGCGATTGGAACCACTGTGAATGCGATGATCGGTGGCGTGAAAGCTGGTCAATACGCTGATGGTGGTCATCGTTATGATATCAAGGTGAAGCTGAGCCAGGATGAAGAGGCGATGAAAGAGATCAAGACTTTGTTGATTGGAAATTACAGATCAAATCTGATTCCTATCAGTAAGGTGACGAAGCAAGAGATGAATAAGAGCTTGCAGTCGATCTCCCGTTCGAATCGTCAAAGGGCGATTACGATCACAGCCAACTTAAAGCCGGGAGCCTCTCAGCAGGATGCCATGAACAAAGTGGAAGCTATTGCCAAGCAAGTTCTTGAGCCAGGTTATATGATTGACCAGGGTGGTAGCTCGAAGACTTTCAAAGAATCTTTCCGCAGCTTGATCTTTGCCTTGGTCATGGGTCTGGTGATCGCCTACATGGTTCTAGCAAGTCAGTTTAATTCTTTCATCGATCCGGTGACCATCTTGATGGCCTTGCCGTTTAGTTTCAGTGGAGCCTTCTTTGCCCTTTTGATCACGGGTCAGTCTTTGAATATGTACTCGATGATCGGTTTGTTGTTGTTGATGGGTATCGTTAAGAAGAACTCGATTCTTTTGATCGAATTCACAAACACGACACGGGATCGCGGAACCACAGAGGCGGATGCGGCATTGATCGAAGCCTGCCCGGTGCGTTTGCGTCCGATTCTGATGACTTCGATTGCGACGATCGCCGCAGCAATTCCTTCGGCGACAGCGACAGGAGCAGGCTCAGAGACAATGCGCCCGATGGCTCTTTGCCTCATCGGCGGTGTTCTTGTTTCCACAGTCCTTACTTTGTTCGTAGTCCCATGCGTGTACTCACTCATGGACCGCTTCAGAAAACGTGACGAAGTCCGCGAAAAAACAAAGCGCGCCTTCGAAGCCGTCGGCGACGAAGCCCTCAGCTAAAAAGGTGCCTGCCATCTTTTTGGGTCTACATTGCGTTAAAAATCAAAACCCACACTTGATAAGAGTGTGGGTTTTTTTATGAAGTTGAATGTTGGCGTTGAATATTAACGACGACGTTTGGCTTCGATGGCTTCAGCCATCTGAGCAATCTCGGGAACAGAAGAGTGTTTGGCCTCGGCAATGAGGTCCTTCACCTTGTCGCTGAGCTCGCTGGAACCGTGTAGCTCGAGATAATGATCAAGAGAATGAAGAGTGACCAGTTGAGGGTAGGCGAGGCTGACGGCGAATCCACCTTGGTGCTCGTCTTCCTCTTTGCTGAGCCCACCAGTCTCTGTCTTGGAGCAATCAGCTAGGCTGAGGCAAGGGCGTTCATTCAGTACTTCGGAGAAGAAGCTTAAGTCAGCCGCATTGGAAATATTTCGTCCCAACAAAAAGACGATGGTGCCACGGTCGTTGCGTTTTTCTGCCTGAGTATTCTTATAGAGCTGACGGAAGAGAATCTTGGTGTTTTCACTTAAAACCAACAAAGCCGTATCCATACGCGGATCATTGTCGTTTTTGGCTTTAAGAATTTCTTGTAAAATACGTGTTTGCTCTTCGGCTTTCGCATCAACGGGAATGTCATGTCTGATCGGTGTCGAAGTGGAATCTGCAGACGGTGCCGTTGGATTTGTTTGTAAATCACTGGCCTGAATTGTCGGACTTGGAATATCCGAACTCTTTCCTAAAAAAGAGTTCGGCATCATATATTTCACTAATAAAAACAAAAGGCCCAAGCTTGCAAGTATAACAATGAACAAGCGGGTGGGCTGTTGTTTAGAGATCATTCTTCAATTGTTTTCTAGAGTTTAAGTTGCTGATACGGTAAATAGAGTCGTCGCCAAAAAGCTTCGCATCCATTTGCACTTTTTGATTACAGTTGCTGCAGTTTTTCTCGATGTTCTTAAGAAGAACGGCTTGCAGTCCATAAGCTCCAACAGCTTGGTTGTCACAAGCTGGCATGCCTTCCATTTTTGTTCCGGAAATAATGCCGACGATGTCTTTGCCATTGTCATCCAAATAAGGAACGGGGCAGGTCGCATGCATCCAGTTGCCATGAATGTCTTCTGTGTGACGAGATTCATGGAAAATGATGCTGATACGGAAGATTTGCGGAATGCTATTTTTCACATAGTTTGGCGTGATCCACATCGTGTGAGAATCCATCCACGGAATCACACATGCGGCAACGGCATTGCCACCTCCACAACTGTTCATAGAGAAAGTTGTGATGCGATCTGAGAAGAAATCCATCAAGTCGGAGCCCCTTAGCACGTCTTTTTGGAAGATATTTTTGTAAAGAGCCGAGCCGCCTTTACCTTCAAGAGTTTTGACGAAACCTAAATCTTCAGTGATTTGTGTTTTGGTCGCTTCAGAAATGCTACGATCGAAGTTCACTTCTGCTTTCACAGAAAGTGTTCCTAAAAAAAGAAATAAAAAAGAAAAGATGAATCCCCTCATTGTGTCCCCCCTGTTTTCAGTCGTAGTAAACATTTGTGAACTTGTCGATAGGATTAATAACAAAGCTACAACTGACACCGTGGGTTAGTCTTATGCTTTCCATAATAAAAACGGCGGGAAGAAACCCGCCGAGAATTGTCCTAGGACCAAAGAACATTGCGCATAGAGAGAGAGCCCATCTCGAAACCCTCATAAGGATAGCTGAGCTTGTCGTTCTCATCAGAAGCGCCGTATGTATAAAGCAGCGGGTAGAAGTGTTCAGGAGTAGGGACTGATTTCCTCGCGGCTTCGCCAAACTGGTCCTCATAGTGAGTCAAAGCATTGGGATCCCTTTTCTCGAGAGCCTGCTTGATGTCTTTGTCGAACTCGACAGCCCAGTCGTAGGCGGCATTTTGTTCGCGCCAGTTGATGAGTCTGAGATTGTGAACGATGTTGCCACTGCCAACAATCAAAACACCTTGATCACGGAGGGGTTTTAGCAGCTTTCCAACTTCAAGATGCTGCTGAGGAGTTTTGGAAACGTCGATGCTAAGTTGATACACCGGGATATCCGCGTGCGGATACATATGGACCAGAACAGACCACGTTCCATGATCCAAGCCCCACTTTTCATTGAGAGTTGAGCCCGGCACGAGCCGTTGTGTCTCATGGGCAAGGCTTAAGGGGCCGCGCGCGGGATATTGCACATCAAATAAAGGTTTCGGAAAACCGTAAAAGTCATGGATGGTCGGAGGTTCGGCGTTATACAGAACTTGTGTTCCTTGTGTCTCCCAGTGGGCGGAGACACAAAGAACAGCCTGCGGTTTCGGAAGTCTCTTTCCTAATTCAGTCAAAGAGTCTGTGAACGCGTTCTTAGCGAGCGCGTTCATAGGAGATCCATGGCCAACGAATAACACAGGCATGCGAGACATAAGGTTACCCCTTTTTATCAACAGGTTTGTTCGCTTCGATTTTGATCGACAAAGTGATCTCATCGCCTACGACAGGTCCTGCTTCAACCGCTTTACTCCAAGTCAAACCGAAGTCCTGGCGATTGATTTTGCCGGTCGCAGAGAATACAACTTTGTGATTACCAAACGGATCGTTCACATCACCCAAGTATTTAACGTCTAAAGTGACTTCTTTAGTTTTACCCTTCAAAGTCAGATCGCCAACAAGTTTCAAATTGTCCGCCGTGCCAACGATCTTTTTTGTGACAAAAGTCATCTTAGGATTTTTAGCGACGTCAAAGAAATCCGGGCTTTGCAAGTGACCGTCGCGGTCTTTATTGTCTGTGTCTACACTGGCAACGTCGATGTTCAAATTAGCTTTTGATTTTTCAAGTTTAGGATCAATCACGATTGAGCCGTCAAACTTTGTAAAGCGGCCTTCAACGGTGGCGATCACAAGATGGGGGACTTCAAAACCAATTTTGGAGTGAGCATTGTCGATGGCATAAGTGCCCGCTGGAATTGTTTTTCCGGCAAATGCAGAAACACTCATCAAGGTTACGAAAGCAGTGGTGGTTAGTAGCTTAGTCATTTTGATTTTCCTTTATTTTGTTTAATTTCATTTCATGGAACGGGATTAGTATCGGGCCGATTTGATTATTGCGGTAGGTGACACGGTTGAGATATACTGTTCCATATATGGAACAATTAGATTTAAACCAAATTCGTACCTTTGTGAGAATAGTCCAAGCAGGAAGCTTCACCAAAGCAGCGGAGATTCTGCATCAACCCAAGTCTCGCGTCAGCCGACGCCTGGCAGCTCTTGAGAAAGAGCTGGGAGTGCAGCTCATCTATCGCACGACGAGACAATTTCAGCTGACTGACAGTGGCCGGATCTATTTTGAGCGTTGTAAGGGTTTGATCGAGGGACTGGAAAATCTCACCGCCGAAATGAGTGAAGCGACTTCGGATGTCTCGGGAGTGATTAAGCTAACAGCTTCCGACGATATGGGGGCGGTAAAACTGCCGATTATTTTGGATGAGTTCATGCGCCTTTACCCGCGAGTGCGCTTTGAGGTTTTACTTTCTCAGGCCTATGTCGATCTGGTGAAAGAATCCATTGATGTGGCTCTAAGAATCGGTCGTCTTAAAGACAGTTCCTTGAAAGTAAAAAAGGTGACCGTGTTGCGAAACATCTTCGTGGCAACTCCAGGTTTCTTAGAGCGCTATCGCAATGCGGATGAGTTTTCTGAGTTGGCCAAACTGCCTTATCTTTCTTTGGGTTCCAACAATCAAGTGAGCCCCGTCAGAACCAATGATGGGAAGAAGATCACTTTAAAAATGAATTCTATCTTTTCGTGCAACAATCCGGCCTTGGTGGTCGGCATGGCTTTGAGCGGAAGAGGCTTGGCTTATGTGCCAGAGTTTTTAGTTCTTGAGCACATAAAAAACGGAAGGCTGGTGCATGTTCATAAAAATTTGCACAGTGAGGAAGTTCCCATTAGCTTTGTGATGCCGGAACAAAAAGAGGTGCCGTTGAAAGTAAAGAAGTTCGTGGAATTTGCTTCAAAGCGACTGAAGGAAATGTTCAACGAAGCTTAGCTGCGAAGGGCCTTTAGAAAGTTTTGAGCAACAATTTGTAAAGACCTTCATACTGCAAATGGAACAGTGAATAGATGGTCGCGCTCCAGATGAAAGCCAGAAGGCTCATCATCACAAGCTGTGGCAAGTTCGCCAGGCTGATTTTGGAAGAGGGGCGATTGAGCATGTCGTCGATCTGCCCGCGCTCTTGTGCTTCTTTGAAGCGTCTCGCCAAGCCTTGCGCGAGAACAATTCTTTGCGCCATTTCCATTTTATAAAAATGCACACCGACCAGGGTGCGCGCTTCGGTGATATTCTCCAGGCGAGTGACGATGCCATAGCACGCCATTTGCTTTGCGCCAGGAGGAGAGAATTGGATTTTAATGACTTCGCCCAGAAGGGGACACAGATCATCGGGAGCGGTGAAAGCAAGGCCCGTCAAAGAGACGTTTTTGATTTCAGTTCCTTCTTCCCATGGGATTTGCTTCGGTCCCGCAACACGCACGAGGCTTTCGTCCTCAGTGTCGAGAATGTATCTTGGAGAGCGGCCGTGATAACGAGCGAGACTTGTCATACAGGACTTTTCGGCAAAAGAGCCTCTCTTCTTGACCTGATTTTATTCGCTATGAATTTCTCATCGAATATGTCTCAAATTAAGATGCGCGACGGAAGGCTTTTGTAGGATCAAAGAAGCTTTCAGGGAAGGTGAAGCCGCGGGCCTGGAAGGTCTTAATGCTGCGTGGAACATACCCCACCGGAACCAGTTCCCCTTTGTTATCCAAAGAAAAAACAGGAGCGCGGGTGATCACATCCCCTTCCATGCCAGAGATTTCCATGATTTCAGTGACCACTCTTTGGCCAGAGGTCAGGCGTTTCACCTGGACAATGAAATTCACAGAGTTTGCGATTTGTGCGCGCAAAGCCTTAAGAGGCAGTTCGAATTTTGACATGTACAAAAGATTTTCCAAGCGAGTCAAACACTCCTGAGGAGAGTTGGCGTGGAGGGTCGTCATAGAGCCCTCATGTCCGGTGTTCATCGCTTGGAGCATATCGAAGGTCTCTTGTTGGCGACATTCACCGACCAGGATTCGATCGGGACGCATGCGCAATGAGCTGACAACGCATTCACGAGTGCTCACGGGGTGAGTGCCCTGTTGTACAGACAGCAGTTGCACCCAGTTTTTTTGCTGAATTTTCAGTTCAGCCACATCTTCGATCGTAACAATTCGTTCTTCACTTGGAATTTCAAAGGTCAACGCTTGCAAGAAGGATGTCTTGCCGGATCCTGTTCCACCGGAAACCAAGATGTTCATCTTGGCTTTCACCGCTTGCGAAAGGAAATGGGCGGCTTTATCGTTCAAAGATTTGTTTTGTACTAAATCTTGAAGAGTAAAACGTTTGCTTTGAAATTTGCGAATGGTGATGCAGGGAAACTTCGGAGTCATCGGTGGCACAACGATATTGTAACGGCTGCCATCCGGTAGCGTTCCATCAAAGGAACTGGCTTGAGATTTATCTTTGCCATCCACATGTAAAACAGCGAATACGAAATCCCACAGGGCGCGCTCATCAATAAAGCGAACTCCTGTTTCAACAAGGACGCCTTTATGTTCAACGAAAATCTGTTCAGGTGAATTCACCATGATCTCAGAAATTGTCGAATCAGAAAGGAGCGATGTCAGCGGGCCATAATCCAGTTTCATAGTCTTAAGTATCGGAGTAAAACACCCCTAACTTGACAAAAAAACATGCCAGATACGTCGTGCCTTTTTGAGGCTCAGAGTGTCAGATGAACTGGACTAAGGTTAGTGCTAGAAATGGCTCCATCCTTTGAAGGAGGTGATTTTGGCTTTCAAGTCACCTTGAAGAAGATAGAAATCTTTGCTGTCGGTGAACTGACCAACGACATGCCAGCCGGGGAATGAGGGAAGATCTTCAGGTGCAATGGCCATCAGGAGCTGATAATCTTCGCCGCCCCACAAAGCCAATTCGAGGGGGCTTTGATTAAGGGAAGTAGCCATTTCTACAGTTTCCGCATGGATTGGCAGGCGATCGCCAAAAACATTAAATCCAAGTTCTCCGCGAGTGAGAATCAAAGTGTCATTGATCAAACCATCGCTGCAATCCATCAGAGCATGGACTTTATCAGCATGAAGCTGGAGATGCTCGACTAAATCAAGTCGTGGCATCGGTCGCTTGTGCCTAAGAACACTTTCTGGAAACAATTCAGACATATTTTTTTGCAAAGCCAACAGCCCGGTGTGGGAAAGTCCCAATGGACCACTCGAGAGTAAAAGATCGCCTGATTTTGCGCCAGCCCGAGTGAGGGGCTTTTCGCAAGAACCATAGGCACTGAGATCGACCACAACACTTTTCGGAGACCCACAAAGATCGCCACCGACAATTTCCACAGAGAACTTGTCGGCCAGTGCTGTCATGGCTAGGTAGAATTCGTCAAGCCATGTTTCTGTTAACGTTCCATCGTTGTTTTTGGACGACGACTTGAGCTCTTTGGGCAGTGCTAAGGAAACCATCCCGAAATGGGCAGTCGCTCCCATCGCGGCAAGGTCGCTTAAGTTCACCGCCAGAATTTTGTGTCCAAGATCTGCCGCAGTCGTATATGAGAGCGAAAAGTGCACATCTTCGACCATCATATCTTGAGCGATAACAGAGAGTCCTGGAAAGTTTTTGAACACAAAGGCATCGTCTCCCAAAGGAACCACCGTCTGCGGATTATGACGCTGGACGAGAGATTTGATCCTATCAATGCGATTCCATTCTTTCGGGGTATTTTGCATATCATTGTTTCCAGAAGGACATTGCTAAAAAAGTACCTCTATTGTGAAATAGAGAGGTGAGGAGTCAAGGAGGATTCTTGGTCACACCGAAGGCGCCCACTGGGCCGAAAAGAACGTCAAAAAAGAAAACAAATCGCAAGCCCAAGATAGTGGAACACCCTCTGTCATCTGAAAGTCTTTTCACCAGTCGTGAAACGGGATGGCTTAACTTCAATCGTCGTGTCTTGGCGGAAGCTGAGGATGCGCGCAATCCTTTGCTTGAACGTTTAAAGTTCTTAAGTATTTCAGGATCTAACTTGGATGAATTTTTCATGAAGCGCGTGGGTGGCCTCAAACGTCACGTTGCTTATGGAATTTCACCGAAGTCTGCTGATGGCAAAACACCTCTGATGCAGCTGCAAGAGGTTCGTCAGTCCGTCATTCCCATGCTCTTGGATCAAGCTAACTGCTTTAATAAAACATTGAAGCCCGCTTTGGAGAAAGAAAGTATCTTCCTTCTTTCCTGGAAAGATTTGTCTGAAAAAGAAAAAGAACATGTTAAAAAATACTACAACAAGAATGTCTTTCCGGTTCTGACTCCGTTGTCAGTGGATCCTGGGCATCCATTTCCATTTATCTCGAACTTGTCAGTTTCTTTAGGGGTGACCCTAACTTACCCAAACAGCGATGAAAAACTTTTTGCGCGCATCAAAGTGCCGAAAGTTCTTCCCCAGTGGATTCGTACGGATCCGGAGGGTGCGGCCTTCCGCTTCGTGAGTTTGCAGGAAGTTATCAAAGAGAACTTGGCGGATCTTTTTCCGCAAATGCAAGTTGTCGGAGCCATGGTTTTCCGTCTGACCAGAAATGCCGACTCGGATCAGGATCAAGAGGATGCGGAAGATTTACTCGAAGCGATCGAAGAAGAACTTCGTCAACGTCGTTTTGCGGAAGTTGTTCGTCTTGAGCATGGGCCCAAGCCAGATCAATGGATGCTCAAGTTTTTGATGGAAGAGTTGGAACTGACCGAGGACGATATCTATGAACTTCCGGGGGAGTTGGATTATGCTGACCTTTCGGTCATTTCAGACATCAATCTTCCGAAGCTCAAGTTTGAACCTTACACGCCAGTAGTGACTCCGGCCTTTATGGAGGAGGGCGTTGGTATTTTCAACGCCTTGAAGATGGGCGATCAGCTTGTGCATCATCCTTTTGAGAGCTTTTCGGCTTCTGTCGAAAAATTCATTCGTATTGCCAGTGATGACCCGAAGGTACTTGCGATCAAGATGACTTTGTATCGTACCGGTGACAACAGCCCCTTCATTCGTTCGTTGATTCGCGCCGCAGAACAAGGCAAACAAGTCGTGTGCCTGGTGGAACTCAAGGCGCGCTTTGACGAGGAAAGAAATATCTATTGGGCCACAGAGCTTGAGAATGCCGGAGTTCACGTTGTTTATGGCGTTGTCGGTTTGAAAACTCACGCTAAGACGTCGTTAGTGGTTCGCCAGGAGCAAGATGGCTTGCGCTGTTATGCTCATATTGGAACGGGAAATTATAATGTCACGACTTCCAGATTCTATACTGACCTGGGAATCCTGACAGCCCGGGAAGAGGTCACGAATGATATCGTCGAATTCTTCCATTATCTCACGGGACGTTCTTTAAAGAACAACTATCAGCATCTTTTGATTGCGCCGGTGAATATGTTCAACCGTTTCAAGGCAATGATTGAACGGGAAGCCGAGCATGCGGTGGCGGGAAGACCTGCCCACATTATTGCGAAGTTTAACAACTTTGAAGAAAATGACCTGGGTGTCGCCCTGTATGCGGCCTCGCAAAAAGGAACTGAGATTGACATGATTGTCAGAGGCTTCTGCGCCATTCGCCCAGGAGTTCCTGGGTTGAGTGAGAAGTTGCGTGTGACATCCATTATTGGCCGCTTCTTAGAGCACTCGCGGATTTTCTATTTCCGCAATGGTGCTCAAGATCCTGTCGATGGGGAGTTCTTCTTGGGTTCTGCAGATTGGATGTACCGAAATCTGCATGCGCGCGTGGAGGCGATCGTTCCGGTTTTGGATCGTTCACTTAAAGAGAAATGTTGGGAAATCATTCAGCTTTATATGAAAGAACAACGCCAGGCTTGGGTGATGAATTCAGATGGGACTTATACGAAGAAAGCTTCGAATGATGTCGGCATCCATCAGGTACTTATGCAGTCGGCGAAAAGCCGCGTGACGGTCAACGAAGATTCTGAATCGCATTTGGAATAGAAAACAAAAGTCAGGGGAAAAACGATCCGTGGAACTCATCATCATTCGTCATGCTGTCGCAGAAGAACGCGAAGACTTTGCCAAAAAGGGCCAAGAGGACCAGCTTCGTCCTTTAACTTTGAAGGGGCGAAAGCGCATGCAGAAAGTCGCTGTGAAGCTTCGCGACTATGTGAAGAACTTTGATGTGATTGTGACGAGTCCCTTTACCAGAGCGCGCCAGACGGCTGAGATCATGTCACAAATCTATTTTGAAACCAAAGTGATTGAGGTGCCAGAGTTGGTGCCGCAAAGTCCTCCGCAGGCCCTGTTGAAATGGTTGCGCACACAAGGACGCAATTACAAACGAATTGCGATTGTTGGGCATGAGCCCCATCTGAGCACCTTTGCGAGCTATCTTTTGACGGGCAAGCCTGAAAGTTTCATTGATCTGAAAAAAGGCGGAATCATCGCTTTGGAGTTGGAATCGTTTGCTCAGGCCGAGATCGGCACCGCTCAATTGCTGTTTTCAATTCCACCAAAATTTTTAGCAGACTAAATTTAAAACATCGACCAGATTAGGCCATCGCGAAGACCTACAGCAGGAATGACGATTTTCTCGGTTTCTGCCTGGCGCATGATGGTTTGTACTAGGACGGCGGCCGGGACAATAACGTCGGCGCGGTCGGTGCGAAGGCCTAATTTTTCAATACGATCACGAATTGAAAGCGCGCGAAGACGATCAATAATTTCAGTCAGCTCTGCCAAAGTTATGAATGTGCTGGGTGTGCGCTTCAGAAGTTGCACCTTCAGTTGCCCGAGGCATTCCAAATTACCGCCGGTGCCAATGGCGAAGTCGACCGGGTCGTGATCGACGTTCTGGTAAATATGCTCGCCCAGTTCCGCCAGAAATTCGCCCATGATGATATTCAAATGGCTTTCGTTCATTTTTCGTTTCGCAAGATTTTCCAGAACACGCACGGTCCCCATAGGAAAGGACTTTGTAGCGATCATTTTTGGCCCTTGAGAAAAAGTCACTTCAACGCTGCCACCACCAATATCTATGAGCATCGTCTTTTTGCCATCAAGATCCACTTCTTTGCGAACGGCAAGATGAATTAAACGGCCTTCTTCAGTGCCATCGATAATCTCAATTTCAATGCCTGAAACTTCCTTGATCGCTTTGACAAAATCTTGGCGATTCTTCGCCTCACGGCAAGCACTGGTGGCAACGGCACGGCACTTTTGCACCTGCATTTTTTGATTGGTCTCGGCAAAGCGGCGGAAGGTGGCCTTGGCGACTTCCATCACATCGTGGCCAATGGATCCCGAAGTGAACACATCATGACCTAAGCGAACGGGGGCGCGAAACTTCTTATCAATATGCAGAAAAGGAGCTGTCTCTGAAAGATCAGCGACCATCATGCGGATGGCATTGGATCCAATGTCGATAGCTGATACTCGGCGTGACACGTGATAGTTCTCCTTTGGCAATAGTATATAAAAGTGAGAGCATCAGTGACATGAAAAAGTTGCTTTTGCCTGGTTTTTTTCTCTCTTTAACGACACTCTTTGTGTGCTCTCAGGCTTTTGCCCTGGCTGATATTGAGATCACGGGTGAAGCGGACCTTAACGCGAGCATTTATAGTCTCCCAACGGCTGATCGCGGGGAGTCTGTCTTTAGCATTCCATCTCTTCTTTTGGATTTTAATGTTCCCTTGAAGGAAGGAAATTTGCTCTTTGTCTCTTTTGAAGGCGCCGAAAAAAGAGATGATCAAAGCAAGCCCTTCACTGTGCAAACGCGCGAAGCTTATTTAGATCTGGTCAGTATTTTTGAGGGGATGCATGGACTTCGACTGGGGTTGATCCCCACATCTTGGCAAGAGGCTCAATATCAGGAGTGGGACTATCGTTTTCTGGGGCCCACGGGCTGGGTGATTACAGAGAAGTGGAAGTATTTGTATTATTCCGATCTGGGGGTTTCTTTTATGTCCGAGTTGCCGGTGGATATGGGGGAGTGGGCTCTTTCGGTCGTCAATGGACAAGGTCGTGACACAGCAGAACCACAGCCGCACAAAGAATCCGCTTTATTTTTGCGTTTCACCAAGTGGAATCCCTGGACCTTCACAGCGAACTATTCTCGTGGCACCTATGACAAGTACGATGCTTCGGTGAATTTACGGGAGCGTATTCAAGCTTCGGCTCTTTTTAAAACTGAAGATGACCATTGGCGAGTGGGCTTGGAATTTCTCGACACCCATGACCCAGCAGATGCCATTACAAACTTAAAAATGGCAGAAGGTGTGGACGTGACCAGTTTGACGGGGCAAGCGGTGCATGGGCAGGGCGGCAGTCTTTTTGGCATCGTGAGTACAGGGCCGAAGGCGGAAGTCATGCTTCGTTGGGACTATTTGAACGCAGTTGTGGGCGCTAGTGGGAAGGAGCTGAATACTTGGCTGACCTCTTTGGCCTATCAAGTGACTTCGGATGTGAAGGCCGCTTTTGCTGCCGACTATACGAAGTACGGCGAAAACTATGGAAAAGGCATCCGCGACAACTCTAAAATTGAAATTGCGGCTCAGGTTTTGTTCTAAAATGTTAAGATTCTGTTAGAATGACAAAGAGATACCGTGTTAAGCGGTGTCTTTAGCTAATAAAACATATAAATGAAAAATACGGGGGATCCAGATGGAACGTGCCATCGACACTCAACTTGAAGATCTAAAGAAGATGATTCTGCTTATGGGTGGTCACGTCGAAAAATCCTTGTCCCAGGTGACAACGGCTCTTTTGACAAAAGATCTCGCGATGTTTGATGAAGTTCATGCTATTGAAAAGCGTATTAATGAAGACCACATTCGCGTGGACAACGTGTGCATGAACATCTTGGCAAAACAAGGCCCGGTGGCAAAAGATCTTCGTTTGATCTTGTCAGTGATTAAGATCAATAACGATCTTGAGCGTATGGGCGATCAGACCGTGAATATTTCTTACTCTGGTAAAGACTATCTGGGGCGCAAGCCGATCCAAGCGCAATTGAGTGACATTCAGAAGATGTCAGAGATTGCCGGTCGTATGGTCAAGGGTTCTTTGGACTGCTTCGTTCGCGGTGATGTTGATGAGGCAAAACAAATCCTGTTAATGGATGACGAAATCGATGCTTTGAAAAGCAAAGTTTTTAAAGATGCGACCGCTCATATGAAGATTCATTCAGATGACGTTGAAGCAGCTCTTGATTTGATTTTAATTGCTAGAAATTTAGAACGTCTTGGTGATCACGCTACGAATATTGCGGAAGATGTGATCTTTGCCTATACCGGCAAAGACGTTCGTCACGGGGGTAAATTTGGCTGACCAGTCAGTTCATGTGTTAGTGGTGGAAGACGAACAAGAGATTCGTGAGTTAATGGCTCTGCATTTGTTGCGACAAGGGTTTCGAGTCACAGAATGTACTTCCGCTGAAGAAGCGCTGAACGAAATGGCTAAGAACAATTTCCAATTGTTCGTCCTTGATTGGATGCTCCCAGGTTTAAGCGGCGTTGATATCGTCGAAAAAATCAAAGCTATAAATCGAAAATCCCCGGTTCTGATGGTCACAGCAAAAACCGAACCTCAGGACATTGTTATGGGGCTGGAAAAAGGCGCTGATGATTTTCTTTCGAAGCCCTTTAATCCCGCAGTCTTTATCGCCCGAGTGAAGGCTTTGGTTCGCAGAGCCGAAGTCGGTCTCGCGACGGCCGGCAAGCCGGATGATGAAGTTTTGGTGGCAGGATTGCGCGTGAACTTTAAGTCTTACGATATTTCTTATAATAATGAAGCTCTTCACCTGACTCCTTCTGAATTTAAATTGCTGGGCGCATTGGTGCAAAATCTCGGTGTTGTTCTGACTCGTGAGCAATTGATTGAGAATATTCAAGGCGAGGGCATTAATGTTGTTGGCCGCACCATCGACACCCATGTTTTCGGATTACGCAAGAAGTTAGGCGAGTGGGGTGACCGTATTGAGACTATCCGCGGGGTGGGTTATAGGGTTAAGATGGACTCTGTATGAGTCGATTTGTTAGATTCCCTTGGCGTTTATATTGGAAATTCTTTGTCACTCAGGTTGTAGCTTTTAATTTAGTTCACCTGGCGATCATCTCAATTATTGATCTGCGCTATCAAGTCAGAGCCTTCGTTTACAACGAAGCTCTTTTGAATTTCTTCGTTATTAGCATTTTTGTTTCAGTTTTTACGGCTTACCGCTTTGCACGGCCTATTCATAAAGTGATTTTAAAAACTTTGCGCATTTCCAATAAGCGCGCCTATGGTGAGCTGTTTGATCTGCAGGATGATGACCTGTTAGACGATGAAGCCGACGACATTGTAGAGCTGGAAGTTGCCCTTAATAAGATTCATAAAAAGATGAAACGACGTAAGGCGCAGTTCCTGCAAGCTCAAGAAGAGTCACAAGCTTTCATGAGTGCCGTCGCCGAGGGGCTGGTCAGTGTCAGCCTTGATGAAAAGATTCTGTATTCGAATTCCCAGTTCGCAGCACAATTTCTGACTGGCTTGCAGTTGAAACAAGAACATTTGCGTTTAAAAGACGCGATCCGTGATCCCGATGTGATCGAAGGTTTTGAAAAAACCATCCGTGAAGGCAAAGGTCATCGCTTCACCGTGAAATTGTCAACCTTGTTGGATAATCAACCTCGTTACTTCGCCGTTTCAGTGAATCCGATCCGCAATGAAAAAACCAAGGTCATTTACGGGGTCGTCGGTATTTTCCATGACATCACGGAGATGAAAAAGGCTGAGCAAATCCGCATCGATTTCGTCGGCAACGCCTCTCATGAATTGCGTACACCTTTGACCTCCATCAAAGGTTATGTCGATACTCTCATTGAGGACGTGAAGACCGGGCAAATCCAACAAGCTGGAAAATTTCTGGATATCGTTTCAAGAAACATTGATCGTCTGATGGATCTTGTAAATGATTTGTTGAGCATCAGCACGATGGAGTCCACGAACTCCGAGCTGAAGTTGGAGCAGATCAATCCACTGCAAATTTCCGAGCATGTCGTGGCTGAGCTGGCAGTTCTTGCCGCAGAAAAAAATATTGCGATCCGCGTGATTGGCGAAGTGCCGCCATTTACTGCCGACGCCAGAAAAGTTGAACAAGTTCTAAGAAATTTGGTCTCCAACGCAGTCAAATACATCCCGAACGGAAAGACCGTCCAAATCCGCTGGGAAAAAGATCCAAAAAACAATATTCTCTTAAGAGTGATCGACGACGGCCAAGGCATTCCAGCCGAACATTTGGACCGTCTTTTTGAACGATTCTATAGAATCGACAAAGGCCGCACCCGCGACAGCGGAGGCACCGGTCTGGGCTTAGCCATCGTTAAGCACATCATGCAAAGCCATGGCGGCAGTGTCACAGTAAAAAGCATTGAAGGCCAAGGCAGCGAATTTATCTGCACATTCCCGATTAGATAGTTGGAAATTTGAGACTGGAAATTGGATGGAATAGGGCTTAGTGAATTTTTGAGTGAAAGCTCAGCGAAATTCATTGAGCCTTTTTTTTATCTTTCAATGGGAGTTTCATTTTTTGGATAGTAGAAGTCATTACTCTCGTGAGGTTTTTT
The DNA here is from genome assembly GCF_029531655.1 of Bdellovibrio svalbardensis. Lineage (NCBI taxonomy): Bacteria > Pseudomonadati > Bdellovibrionota > Bdellovibrionia > Bdellovibrionales > Pseudobdellovibrionaceae > Bdellovibrio > Bdellovibrio svalbardensis. The sequence continues at coordinate 168,255 of NZ_JANRMI010000005.1, read as the reverse complement.
CGGTCACAGATTGGCGAACTCTTTGAGAACTGAAGAAGCAACGCAACACCACCGCCGGTGTCGCATTGCTTCTTCAGCTGTTTAGGAAAATCTTCACCCAATTGTTGGTAGTGGAAAAAAGCCTGAGATCCTCGGTGGAAAAAATTACGAAGTCTTTAGTTGCCGGTAGTAACAAGGTCTTTTAGGCAGTGTTTTTAGGACAGATCTTTTCCGATATCGCTTCTTTAAAAAGGTTACATTTTCGAACATGCCACTTGGAGAAAATTGTCTCCCCAAGTTTCTAGATTTGATCCTCGCCCTGTGTCCACAGAGTCATAAGGACTGAAGTAAATTCTTTCCACAGAGATTTCAGAAAGATTGGAAAAGGTTTTCCAACTACTATTCTTATACCGTGTCACATCGGCCTCAGAAATTTGCGCTCTTAGGTAGCCACTGCCTGCAAGTACATAGCGCACAATAATGGCTCTGTTGCTTTTTCCGTCTACATGAGGCTCAAGGTCTTGAATAACTTCGAAGTTTGATGATACCCCAGGGTCACCAATAAATACCCCGGCGGAACCCATTAGCTTTCTACTTACGGAATTTCGATCATTTGTTTTTTTGTATAGACTAAATGTACAGACAAAACTTTGCGATTGAAGACGCTCCCAGAACTTCGCGCGCTGAGTGGCAAAGAGATTTGTGTATTGATAGTCCCCGGTTGTTTCTAACCCTGCCAAAACTGCCAACTCATGATGAATCAGAGAATCTTTGATTGTAGGATTATCAATGGCCACCCATCTTTGACGCTGAATCAGGATCACAGCTTGTCGGCCGTCAAAGACACTAAAGGCCGCTCCATATTGCGATAGTTTCCCCACGCCAGCAGGAAGCGCCTCTTCAGTAATAAGAATTTTGACTGACTGTGCTTTCGTTAAAAGTGCTTGCTTGACTTTGCTTGGGTACAATTCGGAATCGATCTGTATCGCCTGAACGACGAGGCTCAAAGCCCTTTGCACTTCCAGTCCAATATCATCGCCACCGCCACTAGTCGCGCCACCCATCAGAAGTCCTTTTTGAGATGACGGAATTTTTGAAATTTCTGATAGGTCTTTATTAAGAATTTTCTTTACTGTAACTGAATTATTTTTAAGATTTACAACTTGAGAGTCGGATATAAAAATCTGTTTGCCATTGTCGACATTAAGCTGCAATTTTTCTTCTGCCTGAGACATAGCCGAAAAGAGCAATAGACTGCCAATAATTGTCAGAAATGCCTTCATGAGAGTCTCCCAGCTAGCGATGAACTTCATAAGAAAAGTTACTGCAAGCCACAGGCCTGTATCATTTTGAGATTTAACACCCGATTTACTTCTGACCCGCTTCAAAAAGATCAATGACTAGGGCAAAGACACCCTCGTCCTTGGCCCCTTTTATAACTGGTTCCGAATCTTGGATGGATTTAAGCAGGATCTGTTTGATCTGCATTGCAGCTTCTTTGGAAATACTCATCACCGACGAATAATGAAGATCATCATCTGTCGAATGATCTAATGAATTGATCGCCTGAAGGCGCCAATTAGTATGATGTTTTTTAAGCGCCAAACCTTTTTCGCCAAGATGTATTCGCTTTTGTGTACTAACGAAGGAACCTCTTTCTTGCGTCACAAGACCGATCTTCATCAAGATCGTCAAAGCTGTTTTCACACGATCTTTGGGAATATTTAAGTAGGTCGACATGGCTGAAATGCTTCTCAGTTGGGGAACAAGGGTACACATATGTAGAGCGGTGAAGAACCAGCTTTCATAGTATTGAAGCTGTTCCTCGTTACTCAGCGCATGCGTGGTCGCTATGCGAGACTTGATTTCCATTTTCTCTTTTTGAATTGTCTTAATCTGTATTTCATAGTGCGTTCTTAGATTTACAGAGCCCGCTCGATCTTTATGAATTAGCAGAAGAAGAAAATCCCTTTCCTCAATATTAAGGTGAAAATAGTCTGCGATCTGCATCCCATGCTCAGGGCTGAAATCAGATTTCCCTGAAAGCACTAGGGAGATATATCCTGGTTGGCACCCCAAGATCTGGGCGAGTCGGCTTCGTCCCCCGCGGCCATCGCCTTTAGCAGGTAGGCAGGCCTTTAAATACTCGCGATAATGAATATATCTAAAAATATCAATATCTTGTGACATGAATGGGCTCCCCCAAACGATTTATCGGCTAAGTTCAATTGTTAGTAAATACTTAAAATTAACTTATATTGTTAAGAATAAATATAAACACGCGATAGATGCAGTGAGTTATATTCCTGAGCGCGAATGGTTCAAAATGAAACACTTAAGAAAGGAACTCAAATGAAAAACCTAATTGTTCTCTTGGTTTCGATTTTTTCAATTTCCGCAAATGCGACAGAGGTCACTGTTAGGCACCGGACCTGCCAGGCAATACTCAGCGTGGGTGCCGATGGCAGATATATCATGAACAGTACCTACAAGATTGATTTTGATGGTTATGCAAAACTGGTGACAAAAGCACTTGAATTGAAAGGCTATAAAGTCGTTAAAACTCTAAACTATGGTGATGTTAGCTTCTTCGGAAAAGAGGGGATGCAAAGATCTAAGGACAATAATTTGTTAGCAATTGAATTCAGAGTCACGGCACCTAGTTATGACGATGAGGGCACCGAAAAGCATCGATGCGCCGGCGGTTTTAAACTGACGGATCCGAAGAATGAACTTAAACATTCGATTAGTGATTCTAATGGAGCACACGTCGGTGAGTTCACAACATATCAGCCGCTGTATGAAAGAGAATTGGAGTCTGAAATTTCAAGATGGATTCCCCTTCGCTCCCAATGTCAGGGCGTATTTAACGCCTTAGTGAGCACGCTCCCTGCTTGCAACATCGAAAAGTAAACCTACGGTCTAAGCCTTTTGAAAGAGGGTTAGACTTAAATTTTCAGCTAACTAGAACGTAGGCGCCTTTTTACAGAAAGCATGATCTCAATTTATCTTGTGCCTTTAAGGCGTGTGTTTTTATCACCGGTTGCAGGTCCGGCGTATCCGGTCAGACCTGTCCGAATATCACATCTTGGGGTATTCGTAGGAAGGTTGCATCCCAATGATTTAGCAATAATGGAGCTGTTGGTGATAACATTTTTTAGACGTCGATATCCGGACGGATGATCTGATTTTGAATCGTCGTCATCTATGCCGCCCGCACAGGCATCATCGATCAAGAAAAAGAGATTTTCATAACCCGGCGGCATAGCGACAATTCCTGCGCGGGAAGCTATCTTTTGTGTCTTAGTCGGATTTTTCTTTAGATATTCTTCTAAGACGTAAAGGCCGAAATAGTCGCTGAAGGCCTCATTGGTGTGGTCGTCCTTACACCAGTCTGCATGGCTCTTGATTTTTGTCACAGATTTGAAATGTCCGACGTCATTACGAAGGCAAGAAATCAGCTTTCTGTAAGGATGTACTTCAGAAATAGGATCGACTAAAGCGTGACAAGGGTCAAAGGAATGACCTAGTTCGTGACCAGTAAGAAAATAAATTGATTTTTCATTCAGCTGGGTCGTGCCTTCAGTGAAATAGACTGAGTTTTTTAGCATGCCATTAGGCCCATAATAGAATGAGTTCAGCATCGGGCGGCACAAAAGATTTTCCGGGATACCAGTTCGGTGGAGTTGGACATTTTTTAAGCCATTAAAGGAATTTTTATCGCTACTCGAGTCTGCCGCAAGTTGTTGTCCGCCGAGATCCAAGAGAATCTTCTTTGCAAAGTCGAATCCGGGTTGCAGGTCAGTGTACTTGGTGGTGACGGCATTTTGAACCTGTCGTTCTTTAGCCAGAGGTTGATAATCAAGCCAGTCCTTTGATTTAAGCGAGTAACGATGCTTCTTAAGATAAGTCTCTAAACGCGCGGGGCTCCGAAGCAGTTCCGCAATTCGTTGGTCCGAGAGGGAGGAATCTTTTTGGAGTATATCAAAATATTTTCGGGTCAGAGAAGCGAGTTTTGTGCTCTTCGACTCACCATTGTGATCAGCTATCAGGGCTGAAACATTTTCGGTTCTAATAACACAAGCTGGAACACTACTGCCATCTGCGAATTGAAGTGTGTCGTGAGGATTTATTTGCGACAGAGACTGACAAACCTTTGCCATATTATCAAGGATACAACCTTCGGGAAAGGTCTGAGCAAACGCGCCGAAATTAGAGACGAGTAGCACCAGTAACGGGAAGCTACTTACCATATAAATATCCATTGAATTCAATTAAAATATTCTTTGCTTCCGTGGCATCTGGTGAGTTCTCTTTGAGACAGATTCTTTTGATCAGCGTACCCTGATTTTTTCTTTCAATTGAGAAAATCAACGGCGTTAAGCAGTGTTTGCTTTCTAAATTTCTTTGCGAGAGCGCGGTCAGTCTTTGGCGCCACTTTAACCAGATTTCCTCACGAGCCGGCAGATTCATCAATTCGTTATGGCCTCGAAAAAAACTGATGGAATAGTTTTTTTCTTTGCCAGAGCTACTATCGTTGAGTGAAAACTTCTCGGCACCATTAAAGGTGACACTCCACCGATCAGGAGTATTTGCCTTAGCGCATAGGCAGAAGAGGCTGGAGACGATAACAAGAAAGTACTTCATGAGTTGATTTTATATTAAACAATGACCGCTGGGCAGATCCAGTCTAGGTGAGAAGCGTATAGAAACCCAATGCTTCCAAGCCACATCATGATTCATAAGGCAGAGACATTTCGCTCATCACCACCGAGGCTCACTAGTAGAGACACGGTGTCGTTTGGGAAATTCAAATTACCACGGAGTGGAGTGCTTAAGCGAAGAAAGCCGAATTAATTGCTCCGAACACTCAAGATCCAGATAAAAAAAGGCGCCGTCAGTTTAGACAGCGCCTTCATGAATTTCATATTGTTTAACGACTCAAAAAAATCAGTACAACTTAGTAGCGGTAGATCGCGAAAGTTCCAGAGCAACCGCGAGTCACCCAGATGCGATCCTGGTAAACTCCATAAGTTTGATTGTAGATGCAAGAATCATAAGAGTTCTGCTCAATCAAAGTTACGCGAGAAACGCGATATGGGGAGAAATAACATTCTTGATAGTTCCAGTTGTAAGAATCGCAGCGAAGGTAATCAACACTGTCACCATATGGAGGTTGTGGAGGATAACCCGGTCCTGGATAAGGTTGCGGCGGACGTGGTTCTGGGCGTGGATGAGGATAGCCAGGACCTGGATATGGATCAGGACGAGGATTTGGACGAGGTTCTGGGTAAGGACGTGGACCGCCGGGTACAATGTAACCGTTATCTTCAATATCAACCACAGTTGCATGGGCAACTTGAGTCAATGCGAACATTGCCATCAGCATTACAAATATCTTCTTCATGGATTCTCCTTTTAGAAATGTAAAAAAATAGAGCCAAAATGATTCCGGTTTTTCCAAACCCATGAAGAGCTGCAGAAATCATACCCGTGACTTTGGTGTCAGAATGTCATAAATTTTCCTTCTATGAATACGACGCACCCTTTCTATCTTCACTTCGAAAAGATTTATGGCGACAGATGGCCCGCTCTCTTCGCGGCCTTGCAAAAAGGCGAGTGCCAAGTGGCTCGCAAAAATCTACTCAGCGCGTCGATTGATCAGGACAAAGCCTGGTCGGCCTTTGAGCAAAAACCCGAGTTGCCGAATTGCTATTGGATTCCCGAGGGCCAAAGTGCTCATCCGCAAAGAAATTCGGATGAGATGCTTGATGTCTATGTCATGGATCCGGCCAGTGTGATGGTGGCGCGTGCTTTGGAAGTCCAAGAGGGCGATCGTGTTTTAGATATGTGCGCGGCGCCTGGTGGGAAAAGTTTGGTGATGATCGAAGCTTTGAAAGAGGCCGGAGAAATTTTCTGCAACGATCTTTCTCCTGAACGTCGCGAGCGTCTTAAAAAAGTCATTCAACAATATGTTCCGCGCAGTATTCGTGATCGCGTTTGGGTTACGGGAAAAGATGGCGTGCAGTTTGGCCTGAAAGAGGCTGACACTTATGATCGTGTTTTGTTGGATGCTCCTTGCTCTGGCGAGCGACACATCTTGGAAAATCCGACGGCACAAGCGGAGTGGAGTCCACGTCGTACGGAGCATCTTGCTTCTAGACAGTATTCACTGTTGGCGGCAGCTTTATTGGCGGTTAAGCCGGGCGGGCGTATTGTCTACTCAACTTGTTCGATCAGTCCCGCTGAGAATGATGAAGTCATTCGCAAGTTGTTGAAAAAGAAGAAGGATGCCGTTCGTCTGCTCGAGGCTCCTTTGGGAGTGGGTGGTGAACGCACCGAATTTGGCGTGGCCTATATGCCTGATCACAGTGGCTTTGGACCTTTGTATTTCGCGGTGATTGAGAAGAATTAGGACCCTGCCTTCGGGCACATGTCATAACGGAAAGTAGGGGCTTCGCAAGAGCTGACTTAAGCTGTGATTGCGAACTCGGACATGATGTCTGAGTGCTAAATCAATCGGAGTGAGTATGAGATCAGCGATGGCCATTGCAATTTTTTTGTTAGCGACAACTCTAGTCATTGTCGCTCAGGCCTGAAAATGGGGTCTTTAAATTAGTTGTCGTCTTTTTGACGGAAACTATGGCGGCGGTACTCTTCCAAAGTCAAAAAGCCATAGGTTTTTTTACGGAAGATTTCAATGGCTTCCTCTTCGATGTCGGCCATGACTTCGTCCATAAATTCCAAAGGAATAGTTCCGAGGTTCATAAGTTGAAGAGTGTAGAGATTCACAATTTTGCGGATGAAGTCCGGAGTCTTCTCTCGCATGTTGGAGGTCTCTTTCAGCTGGGTCGTGATAATATTTAATAAGTTATCTTTGTGCATACCTCATTTTTATCGGCATGATGTATTTGAACCTAAGTATTAACGATAGGAATTTGGCCTAAAGGATGACAAAATAGGACCAATGAAAGCCCTTACCCAGCAAGAACTTCAGACCTTTGTCAGCACATTTAAGTCCGTCCTAGAAGGGGCCCAGCTTCAAGAGGTGCTGGTTAGCGACCGTGGTCTGGCCTTATCGTTTCGACAAGAGACATCTTACTGGTTGATTCTGGACCTCGTGCCGAACACTCCTTCGATGCTGCTGTTTGAAAATCAGAATCCATTTAAAAAAGGTCCCAAGACCAAGCCCGTCAGTTTATTTTTGAATTCCCACGCGCGTAATCTCTATGTCCATGATTTGTTCGTCGATGAACAATGGGGGCGAGTGGTCAAGTTGCTGCTTAAGAATCCCCATCGCGAATGTGAAGTGGAGATTCGGCTTATCCCCAAGCAATGCAATGTCATTGTGAAAGCGGATGGCAAGCAAATCGCCTGGGATAAACCTTTGGAACTGTGTCTTCCGCCGAAGGTTGAAAATCCACCGGCGCCGCGCTCGATGGATGAGTTTTATGAAGAGTGGTTTGCCGAGCAGGGGCAGGGCAAGAAGACTTCTCTGGATCCGGTCGCGCAATGGGAAAAGCAAAAACAAAAAGACTTGGAAAAAAAACGCAAGGCCCTGGCCGAGATTCATCGTCAACTGGACAGCGACAAGGAGTCTTTGTGGCAGCAGGCGGGAAACTTTTTGAAGTCGGAAGGACACACCGATGTTCCTGAATCTCTAAAAGCCTGCATTGATTCTCGTGAGTCCTTGAGTTGGAATATTGAAAATTGTTTTAGTAAAGCAAAGCAGTTGGTCGCCAAGAAGGAAGGCGCGCGGGAGCGCCTCGCTGAGCTTTTAGTTGAAATTGAAAAACTTGAAAAGTCAAAATTCAGCGAAAAGACCGCAAAAAATAAACTCGGTGATTTGATGGAGAAAACCGAGGCGCGAGGTCGCAAGTTTCATTTGGACTCGGGAGCCTTGGCCTATTGCGGAAAGTCCGCTGCCGACAACTTGGCTTTGCTACGTCAGGCAAAGGCCTGGGACTACTGGCTGCATTTGAAAGATTATCCAGGGGCTCATGCGATCATTCATCGTCAACGCGATCAGGAGATTCCTCTTGCAGAGATTCAAGAGGTGGCCGCGTGGGTGGCGAAGGAATCTCTATCTTCTAAATCTTTGATGGTGGGGCAAAAAGTCGCTGTCGTCATGGTGGAGTGCCGCTTTGTTCGTCCGATCAAAGGTGACAAGCTTGGCCGAGTCACTTATCACTCGGAAAAGACATTCCATTTTTCTTTGCGTCAAGTCTGAGTATAGACCCTTGACTGAGACTCTTTCAGGACTAAACTTTCTTCTGTAGCTTTCTACACTCCGGCTTTGCCGGAGTAGCGTAAGGAGAAGTTAGCATGATTGAAGTGAAGGATCTCACCAAGGACTACGGTCCTAGACGCGCCATTGATCATCTCAATTTTTCTGTTAACAAAGGTGATGTGGTTGGCTTTTTGGGTCCGAATGGAGCCGGTAAGTCGACGACGATGAAAATCATCACAGGTTTTATGGCGCCAACCAGCGGGCAAGCTTCCGTTGCGGGATTTGATGTCTTTGAAAATCCCTTGGAAGTGAAAAAGCGTATTGGTTATTTGCCGGAGACGCCTCCTGTTTATGGCGACATGTATGTGCGCGATTATCTGCGCTATGTGGCGGCCCTTAAAGAGGTTCCAAAAGATAAAATCGAAAGTTTGGTTAATAACGCCATCGAAAAAACCAATTTGGGCGATGTGCAAAAACGTCTTATCGAGCATTTGTCGAAGGGTTTCAGACAGCGCGTGGGGATTGCTCAGGCCATCGTTTCTGATCCTGAAGTGTTGATCTTGGATGAACCGACTGTCGGTTTGGATCCAAAGCAAGTCGCGGAAATTCGTGATTTGATCAAAGCCTTGAAAGGTCAGCACACGATCATTCTTTCCACGCATATTCTTCCCGAGGTTCAAGCAACTTGTGAAAAGATTGTCATTATCAACCAGGGCAAGATTGTTGCTCAAGACAGTATTCACAGATTGTCGACGATGGAAAAAGGACAAAGTCGTTTGCAGGTTCGCCTGCGCAAAGATGTTTCCGATATGAAGTCCGTGCTTTCGGGAATTCGCGAAGTGATTTCGATTCAAGAGGGTGCGACCCACAAAGAATGGCGCATCGATGTGCAGGGTGGTGATGACATCGTGGATGCCGTGTCTTCATGTTTGGTGACAAAAGGTTTGGGGCTGGTTGAGCTCACGCCAACCAAACTGGATTTGGAAGATGTCTTCATCAAACTTACTTATGGGCAGCAACAAGGTGGTCAAGTATGAGTGGCACATTCACAATCTTTAAGAAAGAACTCAAGGGTTTCGTCTTTGGACCAACTTTTTGGATCATTTGCTTTTTGGTCAGTTTGATCTTTAGTTGGATTTATCCCATTCAACTGAACATGTTCGCGCAACTTCTATTGAACTACGTCATGCAACAGAACGTTCCTGCGAATCAGTTGAACATTCACTATGGTGTCTTTCTTCGCGTGCTTTCATACTTGAACTTGGTTTTGATTTTCGTTGTTCCGGCATTGACCATGAAATTGTTTGCGGAAGAAAAAAAGATGCACACCTTTGATTTGCTTCTGACCTCCCCAGTGACTTCATTCCAAATTGTCATTGGTAAATATTTAGCAGCCTTAGGGGCGATACTGGGACTTGTTCTGGTTGCGCTTTGCTATCCACTGGCCACAGCGGCCTTGGCGAAATTGAACTGGGCACCCTTGTTCATTGCTTTCTTTGGTATCTTTTTGGTTGGGGCCGTTTACGCGGCGATGGATTTGTTCTGTTCTTCGCTGACGGACAACAGCCTGATTGCTTATGTCGCTTCGGTTATATTCAACGTTTCGATCTGGTTTGTGGGAATCGGAGCGGAGGCAGTGGACAGTGCCGTTGCCCGCAAGGTCTTTGAACATGTGTCGTTAAGTTCGCACCTTTCAAGTTTGGTGGAAGGAACTATCCGTACGAATGGATTGATCTTCTTTGCCAGTATCATCGTGTTGTTCTGCTTCTTGGCGGAACGTGTAGTTGAATCCTCTCGCTGGAGATAATGATGAGTAAGCTTGGTAAAATTTCACTTTTGTTTTCTGGTTTGTCGCTCACTTCGATGGTCATCATTCGTTCCATGTTGGGCGACTGGGTCCCTTTTTGTTGGGTGGCTTTAGGTCTTTCAATCTTCTTCCTGGGATTGACCCTTTATTGGGATCGTCGCTTCCTGAAAGAGTTTTTGACGATGAAGACGACCAAAGAGGGAATGAGCATGGGCGTCTTGATTGCCCTGATGCTGGCTCTTTTGATTGTCGTCAACTATTTGGGCGTTAAGCATTATGCAACTTGGGATTTCTCGACAGCGCACACCAATACTTTGGCGGATCAATCGATCAAGCTGGTAAAGTCCCTGGATTCTGATTTGAAAGTTTTGTTCTTTTACAAAAAAGGTGTCGAGGGCAACGAAGACAATCGTCGTATGTTCCGGGAACTGATTAAAAAGTACCAAGACCAAAATCCCCGCGTGCTGCTGGAGTTTGTCGAGGCGAATGAACGTCCGGATCTGGCGAAAGAGTATGGCGTCGACAAAGGCAGTGGTGTGGTGTTCTTGGACTACAAAGGTCGCCGCAACCGTATTGAAAAAATTGATGAACAAGAATTTACCAGTGCGATGGTGAAGGTCACACGCACGCAAAATAAAAATATCTACTTCACGGTCGGTCATGGTGAAAAAAGCCTCGAGGACGCGAAAGAAGGCCTAGGCCTGAATGCATTGAAGGTGATGCTTGAGAATAACCGTTATACGGTTAAGACCTTGCCTTTGATTCAAACGACGAAAGTTCCAGACGATGCCGATGTCGTTGTTGTTGCGGGACCGATTCAAGGATTTCAGGACTTCGAAATCACCGCTTTGGAAGACTATCTAAAGCGTGGAGGAAGTCTGTTTTTGGCGATCGAATCGCAAAATTCTGCGGGATTGGAAAAGCTGGTTAAAAAACTGGGAATTGAATTGCAGAACAACTATGTTGTGAATGTCGTTGAAACTGTTCTTGGTAAAGGTGTGAATCAAGGGCCCACTTCGGCGCCTATTTTTGCGCCAATGAATCAGATCACGAAGGGCTTTGGCCAAAACGAAGTGACGTTGTATCGCTATCCGCAGGCCTTGAAGCACACTCCGGTCGAAGGCATGACAGTGGATGAGCTTGTCAAAACGGCACCAAATTCAGTGGCATTTCCTACGTTGAGTTTAAAGGGTGACGGACCGCAGGGCAGTTATGCTTTGGTCGATGAAGTGACTGGCAAATGGCAGGCAGATGGCAAAGAGTTCCGTGTGATTGTTGCTGGTGACGTCGACTTTATGACCAATCAAATGCTGTATCAAAACCTCAATCGAGATCTGGTTCTGAATTCTGTGGCAGCCTTGGCTAAAGAAGAGAACCTGATCAGCATCACAGCTAAAGAGCCGCAATCGACACAATTGCTTCTGACAGAGACAAAATTCTCTGTTTTCTTGTTCGCTTTCATCATTCCTTTCCCAATTTTACTTTTGGGTGTCAGCATTGGACTGTGGGTTAAAAGGAGAAATGCCTAATGAAACTCAAGGGTCGCTCCATACTTGTCATTGCTCTGTTATTGTTTGGCGGTTACGCGGTCTATGATTATTTTCAGGACAAGAAAAAAGAGGCGAAGTTTTTAGAAGAGTCTCGGTTGATGACTGTGAACTTTGATCAAGTGGATACGGTGGAGATCGAAAAGGCGGGGCAGAAACTTATTTTAAAGCGCTCCGTGGATGGCTGGAATGTTCAAGAGCCTTTGAAGGATCTTGCCGACAATACGGCGGTGGAAGATCTTATTAAGAATTCGGCGACCGAAAAAATCATTGAAATTGTAAAAGATGAAAACAGCGTCAACTGGTCCATGTATGGGCTGGATAAGCCCTTGGGGAAAATCACTTTTAGTACGACAGCCGGGGCAAAGGATTCTTTTGAAATTTCTGAAAAAAGAAACTTCGAAGAAAATGCCTACGCACGCAGAAATAATGAAAGCCGCGTTCTTTTGGTAAACTCTGTATGGCAGAATCGAATTCGTAAAACGGTGATTGATTTCAGAGACCGTCGAGTCCTGCGCCATAATATGGCTTCCATTGACTCTCTTCATCTTAAAAATCAGGCAGGCCTGCTCGATCTTTCTTTGCAAGAGGGCAAATGGATTGTCCCAGCCAAGAAGGCTGTTGTTTTAGATCAGAACAAGGTGCGTGAACTGCTGCAGGGGATTGCGGATGCGAAGGCTGCCGAGTTTATTGAGGGTGCAGCGCCTGTTTTGAAACCCCTTTTTAGCTTGTCTTTGAAGTTGGCTGAAAAGGACTGGAAAGTCGATGTGGGGCAGTCGAAGGATTTGAAAATTTACGCCAAGGTTTCGGAACCGCAGTTTTTTTTAAAGCTTGAGCCGGGGGCGATGGATAAATTGATCAAACTTACGATTGAGGACTTGAAAGAAACCCCTCCTTCGAAAGAGAATAACAGAGTAAGAGATCCATTAGCAGATCAGCGGGCTCAGCTGGCTGAAAAGAAAGATAAGAAGTAATGCCACAGAAGATTGTAGTAAAATCACCCACGCGAGTGGATTTGGCAGGGGGCACATTGGATTTGTGGCCCCTTTATTTGTTTATCAATGGCGCATCCACCGTGAATGTAGCCATTGACGTTTTTACAACTGTCGAACTGACTCCCCATGATGATGAGACTATTGTTCTTGAGTCAGTGGATTTGAAGATGCGCAAGGGCTACACAAATTTGGTAGATGCTCTTCAGGATCCGGATCCAAAAATGGTTTTGCTGCAAACACAGCTTCGCTATTGGATGCCTAAAAAGGGTTTCACTTTAAAAACTTCGTCGGACAGTCCTGTCGGCGGTGGTCTGGGGGGAAGCTCCAGTTTGACGATTGGTTTGATGAAGGCTTTTTCCCAGTTCTGTGAACGACCTTTTAAAGATGTTCATCAAATGGTCCATGTGGCTCACAATATTGAAGCCGAGATTTTGAACACTCCGACGGGAACACAGGATTACTATCCTGCAGCGTCGGGGGGCTTGAATGTTCTTCGTTATGGATATGATGGAATTCACCAGGAAGTTTTGAATGTCACCAATACTCCATTGGCGGAAAAGTTCATGCTTATCTACACAGGCAAGGCCCATCACTCAGGACTTAATAATTTTGAAGTGATGAAGGATTCTGTCACAAAAGATCCAAGCACAATTCAAGCCTTGAAAGATTTGAAAGCAATTGCGATTGAGACGGAACATGCGGTTCGCTCTGGAAATTGGGGCGATCTTGCTGGGCTATTTAGACGTGAATTTGAGGCCCGTGTACGTTTGGCCCCGGAATTTTCAAGTCCTGAGATCTCTCGTTTGGCGGAACTCTCTTTGCAGAACGGGGCTGAGGCTGTTAAAATTTGTGGAGCTGGAGGCGGTGGCTGTGTGTTAGTTTGGTGTCCTCCCGATAAAAAACAAGGAGTGGCAAACGCATGCCAAGAAGCCGGCTTTCAGGTGATGGACGCAAAACCCGTCAATCCTCTGTAAAAAAGAAGACCACTAAGAAAGTCCCTCTTAAAAAAGGGACTTCAAAGGCTGTTGCGAAAAAGGCTGCCGTCAAAGCGAAGGCCAAGAAAGCGGCGCCCGCAAAGTCATCTTTAAAAGCGGCCTCTTCGAAACCTCGGGCCGTGGAGTCGTCCCATGCGGGAGAGGTTCACCGTTTTATTGGTGTCTCTCTTGGTGGGGGTAAAACCGACAAAGCCTGCGTTGCGATCATAGAGTATTACCCCAAGCATAAGAAAGTTTTCCTTTCGCGCTTGGTGGAAAAGATCAAGAGTGATGAGGTTCACTCTGCCGATTACAAAATTCATGAAATCATAGCTCAGTATCACAATGAAATAGATCTCTTGGCCTTTGACGTGCCTTTTCGTTTGCCCCATTGCTTGAATTGTGAAAAGGGCTGTCCTGGCATTGAGGCATGTAAAGAGCCCCATGTGAAGTGGATGTGGGAGTACACGCGCAAACTTCATAAAAGGAAGAAACCGCGCAAGTTGTTCACTCCCTATACTCAGCGCTGTGTTGAGATGTATCTTTCCTCGGAAATTGAAGAGCCGTTTATTTTACAACATGCCATGGGTGCGAACTGTGCCCCCTTGTTGGCTCGTGCGATGTTCATTCAAAAGCGTCTGACTTTCCCATGCATTGAAGTTTTTCCGAAGCTTTCGGTGTGGAGAATCGGCCGTTCGCTTAACGTGATGAAGAGTCATTTGCTTTTCCATAAACACGCCATTGGTGGTGATGAAAGCCGTCGCGCCATTTTAAATGCACTTAGCAGTCACAACGTTGCCTTCGTTTATGACCAAGACGTGAAATTGATGATTGAAAACAATCATGCTTTTGAGTCTTTCATCTGCGCCTTGACCGCATTCCTGCGATTTAAGGGACTGACGGAACCTCGTCCTGCAGGTTTTCCAGAGTCTGAAGACTGGATTGATTTCCCTCTATCTGCGATTAAGTGGAATAGCTTCTGACTGGTCTACACTCCGACTTCGTCGGAGTAGTCTCCTAGATCAAAGTCCTGAGTTCGTTGGTGGTCAGGACCTGGTGCGTAACTCCAGGGGTTTTTGTTTGCCTGCAATACAGTGACATTACACAATTTTAGAACTGAATTAACACCACGGAGGTTTACGTGAAATTTGCTAAGTATGTTGTTATCGCGATGTTGGTATCTGGTGCTGCTCACGCTGCAGGTAAAAAAGGTCTCTTGTCTGAACTTTCAGGCCAAGGTTACGGTTCTGCGGGTTGCGGATTCGGTTCTATCGTGATGGGCCAAGATGGAAATCAAGTATTGGCGGCGACAACGAACGGTACTTCTGGAAGCCAAACTTTCGGTATTTCAACTGGAACTTTGAACTGCCAACAAGATGCAGTTTTCAAATCTGGTAAAGAAGTTCCTGCATTTATCGAAGTGAACAAAGTGGCTTTGGCTAACGACGCTGCTCGTGGACAAGGTGAAACTTTGGCAGGTCTTGCAAATCTTATGAATTGCGATGCTAAAGTAATGGGTTCTTCTTTGAAAAAGAACTACAACAAAATCTTCGTTGAAACAAACATGCAACCAGCTGCTATTGAAGCAAACATCCACCAGGTTGTTGCTTCAAACGGCGCTTGTGGCGCTTAGTTTTTAGATTCAATTTGAATTTAAATGAAAACAAAAAAAACGCAGGGGCTAAAACCACTGCGTTTTTTTATTTCCTTCAATGGGGACACCGGATAGTCTTTCGCGATGAAGCTATTTGGTTTTTCTGTTTTTTTAAGTGCCGTCTTTGTTTTTCAAACATCCGCCCAGGCTTTGGCTGCAGAGGCTGATTTAAATCGGGTGCTAAAATTTGCTGAAGATCAGCAGCTACATAAAGATCGACAGTGGCGGAAGCTCCTTCATTTTGAGACTGATTTCTTCCGCACCACAGAAAGTCAGGTCGACAGTGCCAAGTTTTTCTTTGCTCCCAACGGGAAACAGAACCCTCAGGCTGAGTTGCAAGCTACCATTAAGGCTTTCTTTCACGACGATGAAATTCAAGATTCCTATGAAAAAGCACAGTGTCGCTTCCCAGCTCGTTATCGTTGGCTTAAAAAACATTTAGTTTCTCAGAATATCAAATGGCCGGAAGCACAATGCGAACGTTATCTGGCTTTCGCAAAAGGTCTTAAAGGTCAGTCTGTTTCCCTGGTATTCTCAAGTTACTATCTGAATAATCCTTCGTCGGCTTTTGGTCATACTTTCTTGCGCGTGAACAAGGCGCCTTCGGAAAGAGATGGAAAGCGCTATGAGCTGCTTGATTACGGTTTGAACTACGCCGCGGAAGCAGACACGAACAACGCCTTTCTTTATGGCTTCAAAGGTCTCTTTGGAATGTTTCAGGGGAAATTCAAGGCGATACCTTATTATTTCAAAGTTCGCGAATATAATAATGCTGAATCTCGCGATCTGTGGGAGTACCAGCTTCGCTTAAAACCTGAAGCGGTTGATATGCTGGTGGCTCATGTTTGGGAATTGGGGCCCGGGCAGATCGATTATTGGTATGTCACTGAAAACTGTTCTTACCACATGCTTTCAATTCTAGAGGCCGCAGATCCGTCCGTGGATATACTGTCTAAGTTGGATCAATATGTGATTCCCGCAGACACCGTTCGAGTGCTTTGGAATAAAACGGATTTGGTTGAAAGTTATGTCTATCGTCCATCAATTCGCCAGGTCTTTTTTCAGCGAGAAGCTTTGCTAAGCCCCGAGGAAAGTAAAGAGCTAAAAATTTTGGCGAAGCAAATCAAGATTCAGGATGGTTTCACTTACTCAGAGAATTTCAATAAAATGTCTGCAGCTTCGCAGGCGAAGATATTAGACGCCTTTATTGATTTTATTGACTACCGCTATTCGAAAGAAGTTCAAGAGGCCGGTCGCGAATTTCAGCTGAAAATGCAGGTGCTGGAAAAACGCAGTGGTATTTCAGAAGAGCCTGTCAAAATTTCGATAGACCCCGCGCCAGAAGAACGTCCTCATTTGGCGCATCCATCGGGTCGTTGGGGTGTGGGCTATCGTCATACGACAAGTGACAAAGATTTGGCACTGTTGTCACATCGATTTGCCCTTCATGATCGTCTGGATCCGGCGATTGGTTATCCACGCTATTCATTGATCAGTTTTTTTGACTTGGATTTTTCATATGGAAGCCCTTTTTCGGGAAATAATGAAAAAGAGCTTCAACTGGAAAACTTTGCGGCCTTTGAATTGATTTCTGCCAGTGCGTGGTCGACCTTAATTCCCGATCATTCGTGGAGATTCAAACTAGGGGTGGAGCGTACTTACAACGAGAATTTCTCTCCAACTCAAGAAGCTATTTTGCGAATGGGTGGCGGTTGGACTTTCTTGTTCGGAAAATTAGATGTCAGCGCACAAGTTCTTGGGGAGGCTCACTACGATGGAGCTCACTCCGAAAATAAGATGTGGGTCGGGGCCGGGCCTTTTTTGGAAGCGCATTACCAATGGACCCCTTATTTGTTGTCACAGGCGAGTGTGCAATATCGTCGTGATTCAGCATGGGATATAAAAGACTATTTTAAGTCCACAGTTGAGACTCAATACAGCTTTACGAAGACTTGGGGCCTGCGCGGTGTGTACCGCAATCAGAGATTCCTTGAGGAATATAGCATCCAGTTATTTAATTACTACTAGGGGCTTTCAAGTTCCGGAGGTTGTATGTCTCAGGGTGCTGACTTTCCATATTTGCATGGTTTTTCAAAAGATGAGCAGGAGCGTTTGCGCAAGCAGGCTCGCTTCGGTGAGTACACCGTCTATCAGAATGTGAATTTATCAGGCGTGCAGAAACTTTTGGAAGTCGGCTGCGGGGTGGGCGCGCAGAGTGAGATCATTCTTCGTCGCTTTCCCGAGATCCAGCTGACGGGAATTGATCGCAGTACCAAGCAATTGGCGGCGGCAAAACACCGTCTCAGTCATTTGCCGGGGGCGGAGGGCCGCTTTGAACTGAAGGAAATGGATGCGACCAGCATGGAGTTTTCGGCAAACTCTTTTGATGGTGCCTATCTTTGTTGGATTCTGGAGCATGTTCCAGAACCGATCCGCGTGCTTTCAGAAGTTCGTCGCGTGCTGCGCCCGGGATCGGTGGTCTATGCCACTGAAGTGATGAACGCTTCTTTCTTCCTGGATCCATATTCGCCGAATGTGTGGAAGTACTGGATGGCCTTCAATGAGTACCAACTTGAACAACGGGGCGATCCCTTCGTTGGTGCGAAGCTGGGAAATTTCTTTATGCAGTTGGGTTATCACGATATTCAAACAGAAGTAAAAACCTGGTTCCTGGACAATCGTTATCCTCAAGCACGCAAGGATTGCATCGAGTATTGGGCGGAGCTACTTTTGAGCGCCAGTGAACAGTTGATAAGTGCAAAACTGGTCAGCATAGATGTGGTGAATGGAATGAAGGAAGAAATGGCCAAGGTCGCCAATGACCCGAATGCCGTTTTCTTCTATTCCTTCGTACAAGCCAGCGCGCGCACCTAAAGATGATCTCAAAGGTCGTCTTTGGTGAGCCATCCTTTTTTGTAGATCCACGCAAAGATTGCAACCGCAATTAAGAACATCGCAAGCAAGGTCATGTGATAGCCTTGTTCTATTTTTAGTTCAGGCATGTGTTCGAAGTTCATTCCATAAACACCAGCGATAAAATTCAAAGGAAGGAAGAAAATCGAAACGACCGTTAAGATGCGCATGATTTCGTTGGTTTTATAAGAAGCCTCGTTGGTCTTTTGCGACATCAATGAAAGATGCAGGTTTAAAAGGCCGGTGATATCTTCATAGATGCTGTCTGCATAGAAGGAGTACTTCTCGAGGGGTTCGCGGGTCTCTTCCATATCCTGAAATGCGTGACCTGGAACTGTCTGCAGCTTATTCAGAACATCTGTTGTGAATTTAAATATTTTTTTGAAGACGGAGGTTCTACGCTTGATCAGATATCCTTCGCGTAAGATGTTTCGGCGACGCAAAGTGAAGACCCGACTTTCAATAACCTGTGTTTTCGACTCAACTTCATCGAGGGGTTTGTCATAGGTTGCGATCACTTTGATAAAGAGTGATTTGATCAAACCATCCAAGCTCAATTGCTCGAATGAACACTTCATTTTTTTCTCTTCAATACACTCCAGCGGCATACGATGAATGGTCAGCAAAAAGTCTTTACCAAAGAAAAGGATCAACTTCGTAGAAAGATCCTGCATAGTTCCAGCCTGGTGTTTTGCGGTTACATCATAAAGGCGCAAAATCATGAAGCTGACGGATTCACTGAGAGTCAGAAACTTTGGCAGATGCTCGGAATCCAAAGAGGTCGCCAGTGGCTGAAAAGGAATTTCAAACTCTTCAGCTAAGCGAACAAAATCCTCCTGTGTCGGGGATTCAATATCGGTCCATTTAAAATCTTGCCATTGATGTTCAAATCGCTTCATCATTCAAGTATGACGAAAATTTCGAAGGTACGCCGTACCTTTTTGAAACGCTGTATTTTTTTATGTAGTGCGTTACTTCTTCTGGCGGGATGTCAGAGCTTCTTCTATATGCCGATGAATCAAAAGATATTCGATCCGGCAAAAATCAATATGAAGTACGATGATGTTTTTCTGTCGACCCTGTCTGGAAATAAGATCCATGGTTGGTATTTTCCTTCAACGATGAAGGAGACCAAGGGCACTGTTTTGTTTTTTCACGGTAATGCCGAAAATCTGACTTCGCATTTTTTGATGCTGCGTTGGTTGCCTGATAACGGTTACAACTATTTCATTTTTGATTACCCGGGATATGGCCTGTCGACAGGGAAACCCAATCCACAAAGTACGGTGGAGTCGGGGATTGCTGCAGCGGAGTGGTTGCACGAAAAGAAGGAAAAGCGGCCTCTTATTATATATGGACATAGTCTAGGAGGCGCGATCGCAATGAAGGCGGTAGAGGAAATCAAAGCCTCTATTCCTGTGCGTTGTGTGATCATTGATGGCAGCTTCTCTTCTTATCAAAAGATGTCCCGCCGGGTCTTGAGTCGTCAGTGGTTTACCTGGTGGTTGCAGCCAGTCACCTATGTTTTTGTCAGTGACCAGTATTCTCCAGAACCGATAGATCAGATCTCGCCGATTCCGATGCTTTTCCTTCATGGAACAGATGATCCCGCGGTGGAGCCGGTAAGTTCCCAAGAGATGTTCGCTCAAGCGAAAGCTCCGAAGGAAATTTGGATGATCCCGGGTGGGCATCATGGCGATCTCTATGAATTGAATAACGGTGAGCTGCGTGCGCGGGTTCTCGACTATCTAAAGAATTAGGGCTTAAGAATTAGGGCTCAAGAACTAAATCCATAAAGTTAATTTTTCCAAACTGTCTAAAATGCATACACCCTTCCAGTGGATCATCGCCACTACAGGGGAGGTAGGTGCTTGGCATCTTCTCTGCACAGGATTTCGCGGATTAGAAACCTTTGCAAGGAGTACGTATGAAATGGGGTCGATTGGGCTTGGCCATGATCACTCTTATCCAGTTCCAAACTCTACAAGTTCACGCAGCGAAAGCGTCTGCGGTTCAAGTAAAGATTGGTGACATTGATTCCAGTCTTTTTCCAATTGAAACGTCTCCGTCAACCGGGACTTCGGTTGATGATCTTTTCCCAACGCAACCACGGATTCCAGTAGGCGGCAGTCAGGGTGGCAGCGCTTCTCCTGGTGGTGGCTCGGGTGGCAGCACAGGTGGCTCGCAAAAACCAGGGTCTGGCGCGAATCCTAAAGAGTCAGGCCTTAAAGGTGAATTCCGCTGTAATCTCTTCGAGAACACCGAGACGGCAGATATCCTGAGCGCAGTGAATTCGTTGAATCAAGCTGTGGGATCGCCTTCTTGTGGTGGCAATAGCGGTATCAATGTTCAAGGGGTTCAGGATAACAATAAGAAGATTTCTGATGCTGTGAAGGCCTTGCAAGGTTTCCTTGAAAATCCAGATTCTGTTCAGCCAGAAAATGCTGCGACCATCGTAAATAACGTCGACGTGGCAATTCGCGCCGCCAATTCTTTGGCGACAACATTCGCAAGTACCGATTTGATGAATAAAAACTGCCGCGATCAAATGAGCGGTGGTCAAGTTGCTTTGGCCTTGAACGACATCGTCAACGGTTTGACTCCTTACGCTTTGATGGCAGCAACGATGACGGGCGGAACAGCGGCGATCCCATTCATCGTGGGTGGTTCTGTGATCACCGGGGCTTTGAGCTCTATGAACAAAATCGTGACGGAGAATTCAACGAAGATCAATGATGCGCAAGTTCGTCGCGCAGTTGTTGAGAACACCTGCCAATTCATTCGTCTTGATCAAAAGTATAAATTCCTGATCAAAAACCGTGATGAGCAAGTCAGCAAAATCTCTAAAGAGATCAGTGCTTCACAAAGAACATTCAGTGCTCGCATCAACAGCTTGTCTAAGCCGTTGAATAACCTCGTGAGCAGAAAAAATGCTTTGAGCAATACTTCGTTGGAAATTGACAATGACCTGAGTAATGCAGTCGCACAGTTGTCCATGGACAAAGCCTTCGTGACGAGCACTTCAGATGATATCAAGATTTGCCAAATCGGTATCCAATTGGCATCAATGACTCAAGAGCCAGGTTCCTATGTAAATACGATGCTTGCAAGCGTTGATAAGGCGATGATCGCATACGGTTCAACAAGCATTGCTGAAGCTCGTGCTTTGAAATTCTCAGGCATGATCGCAGTGAATAGCTTGAACCAATTTGCGAATACACAGTTCACAATCAATTCAGATTTCTCTGGTTGCGCGAAAGCGACCAAATCGTTTGTTGAAACTGTTGAGCAATCTGCAGGTTTGGCAAAACGTATCGTGAAATTGGCTCAAGACAAGTTGGATAAAGAGTTGAAGGCAAGTCCTGATTACAACCAATTCCAATCTCACTTGGTAGCATTGAATCAGAAACAACTGCAAGCGGAGCGTGTAACTGGTTCATTGGACAACTTGAAGAAGTATGCAACCAGCTTCACCCAATCTGAAATCGATGCAGAGATGGATCGTCTTCGTGCGGGTCTCTTCGGTCAACGTGTGATGGGAATTAATTCTCCAGTGATGGCTTGGTTCAATTACACTCAAGGTTTGCACCGTTCGTCTGTGACGAAATTCAAAGAAGGTTTGATCAGCGTTCGTAACAAAGCTTATGCAACGACCAAATCGGGTCAGGATCCAATGAACACATCATTGGGAGTCATGTTGGTGAATAGAAAACAGATTGATAAAGATTGGGATGATGCTTACCAGTTAAGACTTTACAATCCGACGACATTGAAACGAGGAACAGTTGAGTACACGAACTCATGCCGTGAACTTCAAGACGTCTGGAATCGCTGGACGGCAGCCGTGGACCATCTTTCCGCATTGGAATCATTCTGTAGCATGATTGAGCCGTACATCTACGACAACCGCCAGGAAGACCGCGTTCTTGTGCAAATGTGCCGTGGTGGTCAAACAGTTCAAGCCGCTTTCGGTGGGACTTATGTAAACGAGTCGACTTTGCAACAGATGAAAAATACTTTGGTGAAAGAGCATACATCTGAGTGGGCGCTTCTTTTGAAGTCTAAAGTTGATGCTTTGGCTTGCCCTCAGCCGTCTCTTTAAGAGCACCAAACTGGGGCAGTGTCAGGAAGTTTGACACCCCCAGATGTCCTTAAAGCTTCTAAATTGTAATAGAAGCAGCATGGTTTCTGCAAATAAGGCCAACAGATGAAGATCGTCTGTTGGCCTTTTCTATTTTTTGCGTTGTTCCTCTCAGCCTGTGCTCCTGGTAGCAAGGATGAGCAGACGTCTGTCACGACCACTTATTCACCTCCAGCACCAACAGTTTCTCAGGAAGGCAATTACTCTGTCGTGCATGGTGCGACAGAAGTGAAGGATATGGTCACGCAATATGACAGCTCTAAAAAAGGCTTGTTCTTGCGTGGTAAAATCAATGTCAGACCAATTGACGGCACAAATCCTTTCGTTGTCGAAGTGGATCTGGAAGGGCAGTCCGATCGCGACGGATTTGTGGTGATGAAGGCCGGTGCGAATCAGCCGGCTTTGCCGCCCGATGTGAAAATGGGTGTTAAGGCGACTTGCTTGGGTAAAGACAATCAGTGCACAAGCTCATTCATTGATATCTACATTCAATATCGTGAGAAAGTTTATCACCATCAGGTAGAGTCGCACGAGACTCCGGCTTACCCAGTTCCTGGGAAAGAACAAGAAAAACCAACAACGCCAACCAAACCGGGTGCAACGGCTCCGACGAAGCCCAGTGTGCCTGCAGCGCCGTCAGAGCCGAAGAAACCAGATACAAAACCAGAAGACAAAAAGACGGATCCTAAAAAAACAGAAGTAAAAACGACGCCGGAAATTCCTGATGGCGAAGATGAAGTTGATGAGGGTGGCGGTGAGCTCGAGGCTAACGGCCGCTACGTGGGTGATATTCAAGGCGATATCGAGAAGATTTTAGAACCGCAAAATTCTGATAAAACAAAAACATCAACGCGATCTAAATTGGATCAGGTGATTGGTCCGGTGACGGCGGGGCGTTTGGAAAAAGCGACGAATCTTTTAGCTTATGAAATCGCAAATCGTCCCGCAGGATTCCATATCGTGAATCCGCAACGTGAAAGATATTTCGGATCCATTGAGTTGGTTTATTTGATCGCTAAAATGGGTGAGTTTACTAAAAAGCTGATTCCAAATTATGCGTTGCCGATCGGAGACCTCTCCAGAAAAACCGGTGGCAAGCTTGGTTCGCACGCTTCTCATCAGAATGGTCTGGATGTTGACATCGCATTCTATTTCCGAGACGCAAAAATTCAGGGCAACTTATTCTCGGCCCTCCAGGCTGGTAAGTCAGGAAAGCCAGTCGTCAGTTGGATGCCTGAAGAGCAGTGGAAGTTGTTTAAGAGTGCCATCAGCACGAAATATGTGGATCGTATTTTTATTCACCAAACTTTGAAGTCAGCGCTATGTCAGATTGCCATTAAGAATGGTGAAATCAAAGAAGGGCAAACAGAAGGCGATGCCTATGAGCTGCTCCGTCGTTTGCGTCCCGAAAAGAATCACTACAATCACTTCCATTTGCGAGTGAAATGCTCAAAAACTCAGGTTCGTTGTCGTCAAATGGCGGATCCAGCCCCGGGAACGGGCTGCTTCTAACCTTGCCAGAATAGTTGCTATCTTTCCAATTCATTGAGAGTATATGCCCATGGCTGACTGGCGTGAACGCAGTGAAATGAATGGTGATGTGGTTTTTTTCCGTTATGTCTCTGAGGGCATGGAGAAGAGTCATGAAGAGGTCTTCTTGTGGGATCTTGACAAAACTTATTTAGATACCACCATCGACTCTTTGTCAGGTCTGCTGACGACGGTTCTGGAAAAAGCTCTGAACAAGAAAAACGTTCCCGGGACTAATTCTCTTTTGCAATCTCTTTCGGAATATCGAAAAGCGCAAAAGGGCTATATGTATTTTCCGATTTACTTTATCACGGCATCGCCTCCGCAGTTGGAAGAGCGAATTTCTGAAAAATTCGCTCTCGATAATATCAGACCGTTTGGTTGTTTCTATAAAGACAACTTAGCCAACATTCGCCCAGGAAGATTTTGGCGTTTGACCAAGCAAGTTGGTTATAAGCTGCAAGCATTGTTGCAGCTGCGCACGCGCTTAGGGGAAAACGTTCGCCAGATCTGTTGGGGAGATGACAGCGAGACAGATGCGATCATCTACAATTTGTATTCGGATATTTGCTCCCGCCGTTTGGGGGCGCACGAGATTCGCACGACATTGGAAAAGCTCAATGTGACGGGTGATCAGGTGGACACAATTCTAGAGCTGCAAGCGAGCATTCCAGAGAACGATCCGGTCGAGAAAATCTATATCAATCTCGCGACGGACACAGACCCTGATTACTATTTGAAATTTGGGCGCAGAACTTTAGCGACTTACAATACTTTCCAAGTGGCATTGGACTTGTTCCAGGATCGCCGCATTGCTTTGGATGGTTTGTACTCTGTGATTCAAGACATGATTTACAACTACGGTTATACGCCTGAAGAGCTCATGAAGAGCTTCGACGAATTCATTCGTCGCGGAGTGCTTGGTCAGGCGGCCTATCTTGAAGTGAGAAATTTCTTTGTTGAAAAAGGATTGCTCTATCCATCCTATGAACCTTCAGTCGCTCCTCTGAAAGAGAAGCTTATTGTTGAAGGGCGCGTTTATGAAATGGAAGGGGCGCATGAACCCTGGATTCCAGAACGCATAGACTATCTTCACGACTATCGCTAGGCGGCTGGTGAGGAGCCGTCGTCAAAATGCAAAAGCCGAAATATTTTCGTCCGTTGTGTGATTCGATCACAGTCTTTAATGGGGTAGATTCGCCCTTTTCATCGGCCACACGTTCAGGTGGCTGAATTTTAACGTCCAAACATTTAGTCACTTGTGTAATCTACGTGCCTCGTTTAGAGATCAATATTATTTGACTTAAGTAATTTCTGTTTATGGCGATAAATTCTGGGCCATTTAATGGTGGAGATTGTTTATGAAAAGACTCTCTTGTAACCTGTTTTTCTTTTTGTTGCATCTGCTTGTTTCAAGTGTTCATGCTTCCGATGGCGACATTCCCATTGTGAACCCTTCATACATTGGGAACAGTATACTATATAACTTTAGCGATCCTACATTGTTTTCAAATCCAATTCAGAAGTCGGCCCAACTACAAGCTCTTTCAAAGTATCAGCCAAACTCATACTTGAATATCCAGACCGGGCTAAACATTTCTGGCATAATCGTTCGTTGTACTGCGGAACAATATTATGCAAGTGAAGACTTTGCTGGCTACCCAATATGTAAAAATACAGAGGGGGAGCAGGGGGCATATAGTCAGATAGTGCGGACCAATAGCGAATCTATTAAAGAGTTTAACTTTGGTCTGATAATTCCGACTGCGAATTCATTGGACGAAGCACAACTTAATGTTTATAACGCCTACCCACCTCGTTCAGTTGATATCAGAGTAGTAGGAAAGGGGCGTCGTCCAATTTGTTTTAGTAGTGTCGGAAATGTGGTCTCAAGGGTTTCGGATGGGCTGTTTGGGCTTACTATAAACTATATCGCTCCACTAAGAACAGATTCAACTTCTCTTAATGCATCAGTAAGCTGCGATACACCGTTAGATGTCATCTCAATTGGGCCGACAAGTACAAGCGGATATTCGGATGCATACACCAATCTTAATTTTTTGCTTATGAGCTATTTAAATATCCGGCGAATGCCCGCAGAGGCGAGTGGATATAAAATCGCCAATCAAACTCTCAACAGAAATGGTGTGGCTGTTGGTTCGCCTCAGATCATTTCAATTAAAGATGGTGGAAGTATTTCATTTGCGTTAGGGGCAGTCTCTTCTCTTACCTTGTTAAAAGCTGATGGTACTATCATCCCAGCGAAATTTGTTCTAAACGGCAATCTAAATTTTATAACAGCAATTGATACGGAAAAGTCTCTATATCCGAATCATCTTGGATTATTGTTTAATGCGGGATTAGTCACAGAAAATCAGCAATGGGTATCTTTGCATATGGGGTCAGAGAACCTTAAAATTGTTGCCGAAGATCAATCTGGAACAGAATTTAATTTGGCTCTTAATGTCGTGTCTCCTGCTCAGTTTGGCGGGAACTCAAACTATGACCAATCAATAATAAAATATGCTCACCAATTTGGGATACCTCCGCAAATGTTAAAAGCAACTATAGATCACGAGACTGGCGGAACGTTTGATCCTTTATCGTTTAGATATGAACCGCTTAAAGACTTAACTTTGCTGGGAGCATCTATTGGGGCAAAGAATAGAGTTCTGTTCGGCGATCTATTGATTAAAGATTTGAGTCCAACTGTTTTGAGAGCGCCATCATCAGTTTATCCGCGATCAATTTATGGAGTGTTTTATAAGTCAAAAAACCTAGTACAGAATCTAGGAAATGATTTTGAAATTGTTGAAAAGAGAAATGCGTTATGCTCGGATCTTCTTTTTTATAACAATGATGGCGGATTTGGGTTCTCTAGGCAGAATTGGATTCCGTCGGCTGTTGCTAATTCTGCTATTAAAGTTGTTTCACAAGGAGGAGTCCTTGGACAAGGAAATCAAACGAGTGGCAGTGGAAAGGCAAACCCTTATACGGATGATTATAACTTCACTGCTCAAACAATTGTAGCATCTAGCTATGGCCTAATGCATGTAGTTCATTACTATATGGTGGCTGACTTTAAGTTTGTAAATGCGTCCGGAGTTGCAATAGATCCAACAGATCGCGCTGCGGGGCTGTTCAATCCAGATGTTAACATAAAATTTGGGGCGCTGAAGTTTGGATCAGCGTTTACAAGCATCAATTCACCTTTGCAAATATCTTCTGTAGGTAATTTTAATGAGTTCTCGGTCTTGCTGAGGAAAGCTAGTCAAAAATATAATGGGATAAATAGCAAGTTAGCGGCTGCACGCATCTTACCCATGAGTTACAATAGTAATGTTTGGAGTAAGTGGGATAAGTATTTACCTGTAGCAACTCAGGCTCAACAATAGTTTTGATTGGAGTATGTATGAAACAAATGATTAAATGTATTTCGGCTGTTTTATTGAGTCAGATGTTGCATAGCTCATGTTTCGCTAAATCGGATTTTAAACTGCCAGACGCTGTTTTAAATTCTTTTATACCTGGGGAATTTAGAAAAGATTCAAATGGAGCTGCGAATACAGTTGGTGATGGGGTTCGTGTTTCTTATGTTGAAGTAAAATTCAATAGATCATTTGAGAAAAAATTTGTGGTGAAATATGCCATTTCTAATGGGAAATGCAGAATGATTGTTCTTTCTAAAGACAAAAAGGGATATGTGGCGGGGGGGGAGACTCTTTTAAATGATCCAGATCAATTGCAGGGGTGTTTTAAGTTAACAAAATATGATCTCGATCAGGACGGCATTGATGAGGTGGTTGTAGAGAGGATTGATAACGTGGCTATTATGTCACCAACAATCCTTAAATGGAATGGAAAGCAACTGCAAGACGTTACTCCGATGGATCCCACGAATCCCGCAACGAGTATATTTAGGAATATTACGATTTTTGAGAAACCGGTACAGCGCCGTCTGATTATATTGGATGATGACTTTGCCAACGATCAATTTTCAAAATCGCGAATATATAGGTTTGAGAATGGGAAAATTGAATTAGTTGGTGAATACGATTTGGTATCTTACCTTGGTAATCTCAATGGTTCTAAAGTTCAGAATATAAGCGGTGCATTTAAAGAAGAAGGAACTTATATCCTTACAGTTAAAAATGTATCTGATCACAATAGATCAGTACGAGCAGAGGTAGTTGTCAATGGTTCGGTTGTTTTAAAGCCGCAGGATTTCTGTAAAACTTTGCCCCCAAAGAAGTACGTCGGCAGGAAAGATGACGACGATAATGACGACGAAAACGAAGATCATTGTCGAAGATGTGTTCCTGTGTCTGAGGCCTACGCAATCGTAAATATGAAGACCGCTAATGAAATTAAAGTAAAGGTATTTGGGCGGAGAGATTCAAAAATTCAGTTGAGTGTAGTAAAGAAGTAAATCGATAGATATCCCTTCAAGGAAATTCGAACTGAGATTTTTCGAGCAGGCCCAATGGGCCTGCTTTTTTATTCGAATTTTAGGGGGAAGACTGTGGAGATGGCGTCGCCGGTGAATGATTTGAATTCTACGCGGCGGATGGTGTCGACCAGGCATTTTTTGAAGTTGGCGTCGCTGATGGAGGAGGAGGCGATTTCTGCGTTGTAGACTTTGCCGGATCTTTCGATTGTGAAACTAATGGAGGCTTGGCCTACCACGCCTGGGGTTTTTTGCAGAAGTTGGGTGTAGCATTTAAAAAAAGAACCTCTTTGCAGGCGCAAAGTTTCTTGGATGAATTCAGCGGTCAGGCCGCCTTCGATTTTTCCGGCTGCCATCTCGGGCGTGCCTTCGGTAGAAGGGGCGAGGTCTGGGAGATTTTGGGTGGGTGCTTGTTTCTTGTAGTTTTGTTCGTAGTCTGTGGCTGTCCAACGAATGCCATCGCGAGAAATGTAGACGGAACCTTCTTTGCCGAATGATTCTACTTGGACATCGCCGCGCTTGATGATGATCACTGTGCGATCAGCTTCTTCATCCAATGTGATCAAAGAGTTTTCTTCGACACGAATTCTGTAAGAGGAATCGAAATCCATCGTTGCGTCGCCATCGGGGCCGGTTTCCACGGAGTCCAATGCAAAAAGAGCGGCTCTTTTAGTGAGAGTTTCTTTTTGAGTCATGCTTTTACGAAGAACGAAGACTTTGCCCAGATTGAGTTCGATGCGAGCTAGAGGTGCTTCGCCGGGCTTTTGTTTTTCAGTACGAGTTGCGATTAAAAAAGAAAGAGCTAAGCTCAGCAAACCAATACCGATTAAAGAGGGGATCAACCAATTGTTCTTCGTCATAGTGAAACTATAACGAAGAACTTATTCGGAATGTACTATTTTGTAGCTGGTGCTGCAGAAGGAGCAGGAGTTGCCGCTGGAGCAGATGCTGCTGGAGCCGCAGTTGCAGCCGCTGCATTTGCATCAGCCGCTGGAGCCGCTGCCGGAGTTGCAGGCGCAGTTTGAACAGGAGCGGCTGCAGGCAAAGCATCAACAACAGATTTAGTTTTGGAAGAAGTCAAAACTGACAAAGTGAGGCAAGTTACTGCGAAGATGATCGCTGCCCAAACTGTCATTTTGCTCGCCAAAGATTGCGCGCCAGTTGCACCCAACAAAGAGTTAGAACCGCTGCTGCCACCCATGCCCAAGGCACCATTGCTTTTAGAATCTTGGATCAAAACTAGGATGATCAAAATAAGAGCAACAACGATGTGGATAATGCCAACGAAAGTATTCATTTAAAGTCTCCCAAAGACCCAGAATATAAAGACAAAGGGGGCGTTCCGTCCATCCCAAAGTGGCCCGATTATTCACAATTAGCCCCGTTTGACGCCACGCAGCCACAAAGGTCTTGGCACTCCAGCTTGGGTCTCTTTAAACTTAAAGGATGAGAAAAATCCTAGGCTTACTGACTTTATCTTTGCTTCTTACCTCTTGCACCTCGAATGAAGGCGCGGTCAAAAAACTCGCCCTCGCCGATGGTGAGGCTCATTATGAAGAGATCCTTCAGAAGGAAGCGACCGATCTTATACCTCAATCGGACTGGCTACGAGAGGCTTATGTCAGCTATATGAAAAAGAACAGCGAGTTTGAAGCCGAAATCAAAATGGTCAATGAGACCCTGGCCATCGCTTCAGTCTCTGTGGCGACCTATTCATCATCACAGCGAAAAACAGTGGCGAAGATCGCCGGGACTGTGGATCCCGGCAAAGTTCGCCAGTTTAACTTTGGAAATGCCCTGCAATTGATCTCTCAGCAAACCGGGGAGTCTGTGAAGCCGGAGAAGCAAAATAGCGGTGTTTTTAAGTATCATAAAAATTCCTCCGGCACGTGGGTGCTTGAAAAGTAGTCAAAATCTGCACTCTTCCCTTGGCGCGATGCGATTTGTTGACCGAGGGCGGGGGATGGCTGACAAAGGCGGTTGGCTGGTCTGCACGGTCTGAGGGGTTGAAATGGCATTTTTGGTTTTTGAAGGGCTGGATGGCTCTGGAAAAAGTTCGTTGATGAGAGCGCTTGAAAAAGAGCTTGAGAGACGTGCCATTTCATTTCATAGAACCCGTGAACCTGGCGGCACTCCACTAGGTGATGAAATCCGCGAGATGATTCTGCGCACGCAGGGGCCTTCACCTCTGCCACGCACTGAATTGCTTTTGTATGTTGCCAGTCGTGCTCAGCATGTCGAGGAAGTGATTCGTCCCAAACTGCAACAAAATCATTGGATTTTGTGTGACCGCTTCGCGGCAAGTTCAGTGGCGTTTCAAGGTGGCGGTCGTGATATTTCTGAAACTGACGTGGTGACTTTGAATAACTTTGCGACGGGTGGATTGAAAGCGGACCTAACTATTTTGTTGGATCTTTCTGTGGAAGAGTCGCGCAAGCGCCGTCAAGGGCGTGGCGAAAAAAACGGTGAGTCAGAAGATCGCATCGAATCTGAAGCAGACACTTTTCATGAAAAAGTTCGGCAGTCATTTTTGAAGCAAGCCAAACAAGATCCTCAGGGGTGGTTGGTTCTGGATGCCCGCGAAACTCCTGAAGGTTTGTATTTGCAACTTTTGAACGCTCTGCAAGAGCGTGGAATTTTGAAATAAGGATATCTGACTGTGGCAAGGCTCGTGGATTTTATTCTAGGACATCAAGGTATCATCAAGAAGATGGTGGATTCCTTTGAGGCCGGAAAGCCAGGGCAGACTTTTCTTTTTGTGGGTCCCAGCGGTGTTGGAAAAAAAACGACGGCGTTGGGTTTGGCCCAAGCGTTGATGTGCCCCCAAAGCCGCAGTGGTTGTGGAAAGTGCCCTTCTTGTTTTCGTGCGGCTCAAGGGCAGCACGAGAACTTAAAAATCATACAGCCGAATGGCGCCAATATTAAAATTGAACAAGCCAAAGAAGTTTTAGAATTTCTGAGTCTCAAAAGTTTGGGCGGCAACCGCGTTATCATTTTCGATCAAGCGCAGACCATGAATGCGCAGACAGCGAATGCCTTGCTAAAAACTTTGGAAGAGCCTCCTGAAGGGACCTTCTTCTTTTTGATTGCTCCCAGTGTTGCCGGTATCATGCCGACCATCCGTTCGCGTTCCCGCATTGTGCAGTTTAAGCCATTGTCCATGGAGGAACTCGGTAAGCGGGTGAAAGCTCCGACATGGGCTTTGAAATCGGCGGGTGGCAGCTTTGAAAAGCTGGCGCAATTGCAAGAAGGCCCGGAGCTGGAGCTTCGCCAAAAATCCGTCGATATTTTGAATGTCTTTTTGAAGGACGATGATTTCATCGTGAATGATATGTGGAGAGGTGAATTTAAAGATCGCGCACAGGGGCAGCGTTTGCTTTCCTATTGGGCCGGTTTCTTTAAAGACGCCATCTTCCTGCAAGAGAATGCAAAAGCTCAAATTGTGAGTATAGATCAGGCGCCTTTGATTAAGACTTTGGCCGAAAGTTCACGTCAAATGCTTTTAAAGCTGACTCAAGGAGCCTTCCAGGCCGAGCAAGCGCTTTCAGCCAACAGAGATCCTCAATTGGTGATGGAAGAATACTTTATCTCCACCAAGGAATTAAGGTAGAATCTAGTCATGCAGCAATGGATTGATGTTCACTGTCACTTGAATATGCTCGAAGAGGGCGTTGATGCCGCCATTCAAAATGCGAAAGCTGCGGGCGTTCGTCGTCTGATCACCATCGGGACAGAGCCGGGTGATTTTCAAACTGTTTTGGATATCGCTCATAAGTATTATCCGGAAGTGTATTGCACGCTGGGCGTTCATCCTCATGATGGCAAAGTATATACTGCAGAAATTGGCAAATTTATCGAAGAGCATGTCAGTGATCCGGTCGTCGCGGCGATCGGTGAGATCGGACTCGATTACTACTACGATCAATCTCCACGGGAAGAACAGAAAGAAGCTTTCCGCGCGCAACTGGAAATCGCCAAGCGCACGAAGATGCCTGTACAAATTCACACTCGTGATGCGGATGAAGACACAGTTGCGATTTTAAAGGAATTCAAAGGCCAAGTCACAGGGATCATTCACTGTTTCACCGGCACAGAAATGCTGGCTCGTGAATCTTTGGATTTGGGATTCAATATTTCCTTGAGTGGAGTTCTGACATTTAAAAATGCGGACTCGCTTCGCGCCATTGCGAAAATGCTTCCGCTGGATCGCATTCATGTTGAAACGGATTCGCCGTTTTTGGCGCCGATTCCTATGCG
Organism: Bdellovibrio svalbardensis; assembly: GCF_029531655.1. Classification (NCBI taxonomy): domain Bacteria; kingdom Pseudomonadati; phylum Bdellovibrionota; class Bdellovibrionia; order Bdellovibrionales; family Pseudobdellovibrionaceae; genus Bdellovibrio; species Bdellovibrio svalbardensis. The sequence goes on along the minus strand of NZ_JANRMI010000005.1, from coordinate 135,781 downwards.
TGGCAAGAAGAACACTCCGGCCTATGTTGTTCACACAGCCAAGTTCGTCGCGGAACTCAAAGGCGTCAGCGAAGAGCAATTGGCGGAGCAAACCAAACTGAATGCTTTAAAAATGTTCCCTAAAATTCAGTGGTAGAAATCATTCGAAGAAGTTTGCGCTCTTCTTTATGCAGCCAACCTGCAAAGGGCGCCACTTTCGTTGCTTGAGACTTTCCTGAACAATCTTGTATGCCATTGGGTAATTTTTTGCCGAAAGAGGCCGAGTTCACGCCAATCACTTTCAGCTCTCCATTTCGATCAAGAAATTGAGGTCCTCCAGAGTCACCCTGACAGAGGTGCGTGGGCCATTCGTTTAAGGTGAAATAGCGATCTGGAGTTTCTTTAAACCAAGGATCTACTTTCAGGATTCCGCGAAACAAAGTTCCCGATGAATAGCGAAGATCCTCGGCGCGCTGGCCGGTGTAGTCTTTAGTGCGACCATACCCATAGGCGAAAACCAATTCGTTGGCATAGTTGGCGTTGATATTTTCATCGATGCTGACAGGAGCGAAGCCTGCGGGAAGAGCGCCGGCGAAGACTCCTAAGGCGATGTCGTGATCGTAGATGCCGCGACTGTTGTAGGTGGGATTGACGAGGTAGGCGAGTCCTTGGCGCTGTTCTCTGGGGCCTTCAGGTTTATAGAAGTTTTCAAAGAGGACTCGAAACTTTTTAACAGGGCCAATCAGCTTCACGTCAAAGCAATGCCCTGCCGTCAGAATAGTATGGGCTCCGATCAATGTGGCCGTGCAAAAGGTCAATGGTCGAAGTTGCTCATCCAGGAGCTCGATCAGAACTACGCTGCGCGAGGCTGGAGTGTTGCGTTGAATTTTGATTTCTCCGCCGATGATATCCGCGCGGTTGGAGAAATCATTTTTGTCTGCACCAGGGTGCTCGATATTGCTCTGGTTGCAGCCTACGAGCATCGTGGCGAGCAGGAGAGCCACGCCAAGTCTTCGGAGGGGGGAGATTAAGATAGTTTCAGTCATATTATCCTCGGGGTCGTACCATACTTGAGATCGCTCAACGGGGAATCACTCCGAACGAAAGTATGCGGAAATACACAAAAGTGCGGCCATATCTAGCTGTTAGAACCTTGGACACTTTTGTAACTTGTTCTATTTTTTCGTAATTTTCATTTAAACATAGTCTGGTTTCTGTTAAGGGTTCTGCATTGTTCAAAATGGAGGATATGTAATGAAACTTGGTTTGGTAACTTTGGCGATATTGGCGATGACTGGCGTGGCTCACGCAGAGCAAGAAAACTCTTTAAAGAAAATTCTTGATGGCACTGCGAGATATTGCGCGACAGCGGCCGATGCAAAAACTGAAATGAACGTAAAAATGGCTTTGCGCGGTTCTGTGCTTTCCATTGAATTGGTGAAATGTGAAGCGGACAAAGACGGTTCTGGTCGTTATGTACCAGACACATCTGTAGCTGAAAGAAGTTTTAAAGCTGTTAACGGTGAAATCGTTCAAGAGCGTTACAGCAACTTTGAATTGGTATTGTTGGATAAAAACTCAAACATTATCGAAATTCATACTTTGAATGATTTGGGTCTAACTTCTCACGAAGTTTTGAACCTTGAAAAGCTTGAGCGTGGCACGGAGTTGCTAGTTCGTGCGATTTATTCTTATCAATCTGAAACTGGAATCAGCGACAGAAGAATTATGGCTTGGGGATCTTTCCGTTACTAAAAGTGACCCTCTTGGCGGCTCTGTCTAATTTTGAGACAGGGCCGTGGCCCTCAGATCTCAATAATCAGGATCTGGGGTTTCTTAGGCTGAGCACGAAGTTTGTACGTTATGCGATGAATTCTTTTTTTGGGAGTTATCGTGGAACGTCGTTGGCTATCGGGCTTTTTAGCCTCCATAGTATTAGTTCAGGGTGTGAGCGTCGCTCAGGCTGACGAAATCGTCGTCGACTTGCCCAATCCATTTGATATTGGTGGCGAACAGCAATCTCTCCCACAACCTCTTCCACCATCACCCGTACAGTCTGAATATGTCGGGACTGTTCAAATCAATTCTGTTTCACGAAAAACCGGTGGCACTTTGCTGCGCGTGAATCTATCGCCAGCGTTGGCTTTACAGCGTTTGGAAGTAAAAGTATTAAAAAGCCAAGTTAAAATCTACGAGTCTACATTGATCACTGCGACAGGGCAGCGAATCGCGGTCCGTGAGTTCAAAGAAACGGGTGTACTGAAAGACACCAGCACCTTGGTGTCAGAGAACTTAAATCTGACGGAAGCTATTATGGCTATTGAGTTGCGTGCCGAATCTTATCAGGCCGAATCCGATCTTGAATTGAAAGCTATTTCTAATGCCGGAGTTCCGCGTCTGAGTGTTCAACCTCGCGAAGTGGTGCAACCACCGGCACCACCGAAGCAGCCGACTCCTCCAGCTCCCGTTCCACCGCAACCACCACCTCCTCCTACGGTGCCGGACAGACCGCCTCGCTATGGAAACTGTTTGGAAGATCTGTGTGTGGGTGATCGCGCCTTTAATATTCAACGAGATTACCGTCAGGTAGAAATCGTGAATATCACGAATGGAACTTTCGTTCTTCGTTTTCTGGATAATGGAGGACAAGGAGCTGGTTGGACCCGCAAGGATCTTGCGAAGATGAGTGGTTGCAACGAGAAATTCTGCGTCGGAAACCAAGCTTACAATATCAGCAGAGATAATCGTCTGGTGACTGTGGTTGGAATTAGTCCTGACGGCAAACTCGTCCTGCGCTTTAACGACAATGGCGGCGTGGGCGGAGGCTGGAGCAGTGCTGACCTAGCGATGATGTCTGGTTGTGTGAGTGATATTTGCGTTGGCACTCAGGCCGTCAATATTCAAAGAGACTACCGACGTGTCACGGTTGTGGGCATTCAAGCTGATCAGCGTTTACTGCTGCGCTTTGATGATAATGGCGGAATCGGAGGCGGTTGGTCGCGTGCGGATTTAGCTGTGATGAAGGGCTGTGTGGGCCAAGTTTGTGTGGGCACGATGGCTTACAATATTGAAAGAGATTACCGCCTTACCCGCGTGATGGCGATTCAGGCTGATGGTAAGTTTGTCCTGACATTCCAGGATAATGGAACCAGTGGTGGCAATTGGGATTTCAGTAGCCTGGCTTTGTTGACGGGCTGTGGGAACGGCTTTTGCGTCAATGACGACGTTATTGTTGTCAGCAGAAACAATCGCAGAGCCCGTATTGCGGGAATTCAAATGAATGGCCTCTATGTATTGAGATTTCTTGATAATGGCTTGGTTGGTGGCAACTGGGCGAACAGTGACTTGGCGCGCCCTCGCTAGCACTTTTTACAGAGGGCATTTTGCCACCAGGTTCGTTGGCATAAAGTTTGGATAATGGATTTCGTTTTCAAAAATTTAGCTTTGGTGATCCAGAGCAGAGACTTAAGGAGTCTAACATGAAAAAAAGAATGATCGTTGGTGCATTGCTTGTAACTACAATCGCTCAAACTGCAAGTGTTGCTCACGCTGTTAATAAAGAAGATATCGGTGGAGTCATCGGTGGTCTTATCGGCGGTCTCGCAGGGACCCAAATTGGTAAAGGAAATGGAAATACTGCAGCGATTATCATTGGCGCTGTTGCGGGTTCGATGATTGGCAGTAAAGTCGGCGCCAACATGGACGAAAATGATCGTCGTGCAGTGGCAGAAGCTCAACGCCGCGCCTTAGAGGGGCGTTTGAATAACAATTGTGACTGGGATGGACGTAGCTATGGTTCACGCACAGGTGCGCGTGGTCGTGTGACTTCAACTAGGGAAGGTTACAATCAATACACAGGCGAATATTGCCGTGAATATCGCAGCACAATTTATTTGAGTGACCGCACGGAAGACACTCGTGGTATCGCGTGTACTCGCCGTGATGGTTCTTGGTATGAAACTCAAGAAACCAACATCCGTTGGGGTGGCAGAGACAATGGCGGTGGCTACGGTGGCAACGACGTTCGCCCAGCTCCTTACAATCCGGCTCCGACTCGTCCAGTGCCTCCTCCTCCAGCTCCGGTTCAACAAAACCGCGAAGGTTCAGTGCAAGTTTCCAGCATTTCCCGCCGTTCTGGTGGCGAATGGGTTCGCGTGACTTTGGCTAGACCGGTTTCTGTGGATCAATTGGAAGTCCGTGCTTTGTCAGCGGGAGTTAAAGTCCATGCTGCAACGGTCTATACTGAGACTGGTCGCCAGGTGAATGTGCGTGAGTTTGATGAAACTCCAACTTTCTATGCTGGGGATAAGGCCGTGTCTGAAAGATTGAATCTTCGTGAGCGCGTTACGACTGTGGATATCAATGCGGAAGGTATGGGCGGCAACCCAGATATCTTGATCACGGTGCTTTCAAACGAAGGACGTCCTTCTTTGAGCGTCTCTCGCTACTAAGATAGTGCTAAAAAGCCTCATACAGGGCTAAAAAAGCCAGTCTAGGACAGAGTGTCTAGACTGGCTTTTTTTATGGCTAAGACCGATATTGAGTGGGTTTTAAAAGGAGCTTACTCATGTCTAAACTTCGTGTTGGTATTAACGGTTTCGGTCGTATTGGTCGCGTACTTTTCCGTGAAGGTTTCGAGAAATTCGATATCGTCGGAATTAACTCTTTGGACAGCCTTGAAGGCAACGCCCACCTTTTGAAGTACGACTCAGCTCATGGAATTTTCAACGCTGATGTTGCTACTGAAGGCAACAACTTGGTTGTGAACGGCAAAAAGGTTCACGTTTCTAAACATCGCAATCCTGCAGACGTTCCTTGGGGTGACTGGGGAGTCGACATCGTTCTTGAGTGCACAGGCGCATTTAAAAACAAAGAAGATTTCATGCATCACATCCACGCGGGTGCAAAACGCGTTTTGGTTTCAGGCCCTGCAGAAAAAGGCGCGGACATCACAATGGTTTACGGTATCAACCATGAATCATATGATCCGTCTAAGCACCATGTTGTTTCTAATGCTTCTTGCACAACAAACTGCTTGGCTCCTCTTGCAAAAGTATTGAACGACACATTCGGTATCGAACACGGTACTATGATGACAGTTCACTCTTACACGAACGACCAAAAAATCTTGGATGCTCCTCACTCTGATATGCGCCGTGCTCGTGCCGCTGCAGTCAGCATGATTCCAACAACAACAGGGGCTGCGAAAAACGTAGGACTTGTATTGCCAGAATTGAAAGGTCGTATTGACGGTATCTCGGTGCGTGTTCCAACTCCTAACGTGAGCTTGGTGGACTTCACTTTCACAGCTAAAAAAGATGTGACAAAAGAATCAGTAAACGAGGCTTTGATTGCAGCTTCTCAAGGCGCTTTGAAAGGCATCCTGGCAGTTGAGAAAAACGAACTTGTGAGCGTTGATTTCAACGGCAACAAGCACTCATCTATCGTAGACCTTGCAACAACAATGGTTGTGGGCCCACGCATGGTGAAAGTTCTTTCTTGGTACGACAATGAGACAGGCTTCTCAAACCGCATGGTTGACGTAGCTTTGTACATGGCGAAGAAAGGTCTGTAGTAATGGCAATTATTGCACCTTTGGGTCTTAAGGGTATCAAAACAGTTCGTGATTTCGAACTGGAAGGAAAAGTGGTTTTCCTTCGTCTTGATTTGAACGTGCCAATGGCCAACGGAAAAATCACAGATGAAAACCGCATCACAGCCTCTTTGCCTACAATTCAGTATTGCATGGAAAAGGGCGCGAAGATCGTTATGGCTTCGCACTTGGGTCGTCCCAAATCTAAAGAAGACAAAGAGTTTTCTCTGGAGCCTGTGGCGAAACGTCTGCAAGAGCTTTTGAATGCAGAAGTGATCTTGGTTGAAGAGCCGGATTCAGATGCACCAGTTCATCTTTTGCCTTCTTTGAAAAAGAACCAGTTGATCCTTCTTGAAAACGTTCGTTTTGAAGAAGGGGAGACGAAAGACTCTATCGAGTTCGCACAGAAAATTGCGAACTATGCAGAGATCTACATCAACGACGCATTCGGCGCTTCTCACCGCGCACACGCAACGATCCACGCTTTGCCTTCAGTGATGAAGGAAAAAGGTATTGGTTTCTTGATCGAAAAAGAAATCAATATGTTGGACTCTTTGTTGGTGAATCCAAAACGTCCGTATATTGCGGTGATGGGCGGAGCGAAAGTTTCCGACAAAATTGCAGTTATCGAAAGATTGATGGACGTCGTTGACGGTTTTGTTATCGGTGGTGCGATGGCTTACACATTCTTGAAGGGCCAAGGCCTTGCGGTGGGTAAATCATTGGTGGAAGCTGATAAAGTTAAATTCGCCAAAGAAATGATCGAGCGTATTGAAGCTCGTGATAAAACAATTCTTCTTCCAGTGGATCACGTGGCAGCGAAAGCTTTCAATGATGTCGCGAGTGCTCATGTGACTCGTGATGTAGTGATCCCTGAAGATGAAATGGGTTTGGACATTGGACCTCAAACGATCAGAAATTATTCAGCAGCTTTGAAATCTGCGGGAACTATTTTCTGGAATGGTCCTATGGGAGTTTTCGAAAACCCAGCTTTTGCTAAAGGTACTTTCGGCGTTGCTCAAGCGATCGCTGACAATGCTGAGGCAACGAAAATCGTAGGTGGTGGTGATTCAGCTGCGGCGGCAGAAGCATCAGGCTTGGCTGGCAAAATGACTCACATCTCTACAGGTGGCGGAGCAAGTCTTGAATACCTTCAAGGTGATAAGCTTCCAGGTCTTGAGATTCTAAGAACTAGAATCCGCGGCTAAATTCTCTGAGTATAATTGAAATAAAAAAAGCCCACTTCGATAAGAGTGGGCTTTTTTATGCCTGAAATCAGGTCTGCTAAGTTGTTAGCTTATTAAACAGTGGCGATCTTGATAAATGAATCTACTTCCAGGGAGGCGCCGCCCACCAAGAAGCCACTCACATGAGGTTGAGCAATCAAGGTTGGAGCATTGTCGGCCTTCACACTGCCGCCATACAAAATAGGAGCCGTGAAGCCGAGTTTTGTGAGAATGCCATGAACGTCTGTGTGAGTTTCCGCCACTTGTTCCGGAGTCGCTACTTTACCCGTACCAATTGCCCACACCGGTTCATAAGCGATCACGAGGGGTTTGGATTTATCAGCTTTCGCAAGTCCAAGAAGGAGTTGTGTTTCAAGAACACGGAAGGTGTGTGCGGCTTCGCGCTCTTGCAGGGTTTCACCAATACAAAGCATCGGAGTCAGTCCCAGATTTTGAACCATGGCCACTTTTTCTGCAATCAAGCCATCGGTTTCGCCAAAAAGCTGACGGCGTTCGCTGTGACCAATCAGAATATAATCACCACCAAGTTCTTTCACGACCTGGGCAGAGTTTTCGCCAGTGAAGGCCCCTTGGTTTTGTGCATAACAATTTTGTGCACCGATATGAATGTTGGATCCTTTGACGGTATCGCAAGCCGCTTCCAAAGAAATGGCAGACGGGAAGAAGACCAATTCGCCAGTGGCTTTGGCAGAAACCTCTTTAAATGATTTAAAGAAGGCGCGCGTTTCAGCAGGAGTTTTATGCAATTTCCAATTGGCTGCGAAAATCTTTTTCATGGGACGTCCTTTGTTTAATTAGGAAATCCTAGCACTGGCTGAAAGGGAAGATCAAGGCATTGGATCGGTTTTGAATCTTGGTTTTCGGATCTGTTAGCCGTTACCAACATCTTCTTCATGAATGGCTTGTTTGATGGCCTTCAAAAGGGCATTTCCTTCTGACTTCGGAAGAGTCTTCAAGGCCTTTTTAAATGCCTTCTCGTCTTTTTTATAAAGAGGAACAAGAACATCGGCGACCGCCGCTGTGGGATCATTTTTTAGAGTAATATAAGAAACGCGAAGAATCTCGTGCAGAAGTTGTTCACTGGGTTTGTTTTTCAAAGAAAACTGAACAGCCTCATCGATTTTTACAACGATGCTTGCCAAGTGTTCTTCGTCTTTTTTGCTGTCAGCGGAAGTGTAGACCGCAAGGTCCTTAAGAATTTCTTCCGAAGATTTGTATTCTGCAGCCCCCGCCGAAGTTGCAAAGAATAAAGCTGTGATCAATAAGAATTTTCTGATCATAATTTCCCCGGAGGAAGAATCATCACGCCGATAATTTTGTATGGCTTGCCAATTCTAGCTTTGTAAATGCCCTTGGTCGTCTGTTGAATATTTTTTGCTGATTGATAGTCGCTGACGTAGGTGGCGTTTTTGCCATCTCCAGTTTTAATTTCAATATGTCCGGCTTCTTTGGATTCGCCGGTGCTGTATACCAAGACCGCACCTTTTGGGGCGTCAGCAGGAGTTCTGATTCTAGAAGCATATTTTGGATTATCCAAAAGGTTGACCATGCCTTGAGCTTTTAAATCGCTGACACCTTGCTTGGCTTTTCCACCTGGAGGATACGAGTCAATCAAGTCTCCGGCAAGGAGGGCATTCTTGACATAGCGATAGCAAAGTCTTTTCGAGCGAGACGCTGATTTTTTCGCAGCTCGAATCGCTTTTTCAACTTTCTTACTGTGGCTGTATTTGGAAATGTAAGGATCATCGGCCCACGGGTCATTCGGGTCTGATAATTTGGCTGGTTTTTCAGCCTCTTTGCTGACGGCACTTAAATCTTTAACGTTCTTGTCTGCAACAGTGCCGGTCTGACAAGTTGTACAAACTTCAGTGAAACCACCTTCAGTTTTAGTCTTGTCTTTGTTCATCGCAAGATTCGGATCGACTGTTTTTAAAGCTTCAGCTCTTCTTTTTGCTTCGGCTTCGGCCAATTCTCTTTCGCGTTGAGCTTCGCGCTCTTTAATTTCTTTTTTCGTTGGCAGAGTTGGATTCGGCACCGTACCTTCTGCAGGCAAACCCACGCCATCGCGCTTAGCTGTGCTGCTGAGGGCTTCTTCCGGATCTTGAATATCGCTGCCAGCTTTATCCTGGAAGCTCAACCAAGGATCTTTTTGTGAGTAGTAAACCCACACTTCGTCATTTTCTTTAGCTGTCGTTGAGCCAAGATTTTTTGAAACTTGAGTGATGCGGATTTTCACACCGTAAGAACCGGTGCGGCTGAGTTTGCGAGTTTCCAGGACCGTGCCTTGAGTTCCCTGCGGAATCAAAGAAGTGACATTCCGGGCTTTTTTGCGGAAGTCGACAGAGGAGCGTCCGTAAAGATTTCCTTCCAGAATGACCGTTTGCAACTCTTGAGGAATATCAGCAAGCGCTGAACTTGCAATCAGCGAAAAGGCCATAGTCATGCGAAGAAGGCGATTCAATAAACTCAAATTGATACTCCTTTTAGGCTCTTCGGTGTTTATGAGTAAAGTCTGAGGCTTGGCGAGAAAATCCCGCCTTTGGTCCTAAGCTCTTGGAAGGCTTTTGGTTTGCGTGTGATGCGAAAAGTCATTGATCAATTTGTGTCGTGAATTCAATAACTTAAATTGAGACGGCCCCTTGCCCCTGGGAGGGGGGAAGCCTACGCTTAAAGAACATAGGAGAGGAAGATCATGAACGTAAAAACACACTTCCGACGATGCCATATTTGCGGGACCGCCAACTCTGCGGAGGGCGATCTTGTGACCGCTTGCGAATGCTGTGGAAAGCATCTTGCGCCCTTTTATTTTTTCGACGAGAGTAGGGCCATGGGCCTTACAGACTCGAGTTTTTGCTCCGCTAAAATTTCCGATGATATGGGAGTGAAGGCGACAGAGAGAGAGACAGAGTCTGTGCTGCCACATAAAGAATATCCCCCAGTGTGGGGATTAACAGTTTATTGGGAGTCCTGACTTCGATGAAAGTTTCCTTAGAAGATATCAAAAAAGCTCGCGAGACGATTAAAGACATTATCAACACCACTGAGTTGAGCCACTCAATCAGCGCGAGCAAACTTCTGGGAAGCGAAGTCTACTTTAAGTACGAAAACACTCAGCGCACTGGAAGCTTTAAATTCCGGGGCGCCTTCAATAAAATTTCAAATCTAACGGCGGAAGAAAAATCGCGCGGTGTGGTGGCAAGCTCTGCTGGCAATCACGCACAGGGCGTGGCCTTGTCTGCGACTCTTGCCGGAGTAAAGGCGACCATCGTGATGCCGGTAAACTGTTCGATCAGTAAAGCCAGCGCGACACGCTCTTATGGGGCTGAGGTGGTGCTTAAAGGTGAAATCTATGATGAGGCCTATGAGCATGCACAAAGCCTTGAGAAGCAATTTGGTTACACCTTCGTTCACCCTTACCAAGATCCTTTTGTGATCGCGGGACAGGGGACCATCGGCATCGAGATTCTGGAGAAAATTCCTGATCTGGATTGCGTGATTGTGCCAATCGGTGGTGGGGGTTTGATCAGCGGCGTGGCCTTGGCGGTGAAGTCGATCAATCCAAAGTGCCGCGTGATCGGTGTGCAAAGTGATCGCTCGCCAGGTATGGCTTGTCTTTACAACAAGCAAACAGTCGATCAAGCAAAGAAACGTGCCGCAACGATTGCCGATGGTATCGCAATTAAAAATCCATCCGCGTTGATGTATGAAAATTTCATTTCAAAATATGTCGATGAAGTGGTGACGGTCAGTGATGACGAGATCGCAGAGGCCATTGTGTTTTTGATGGAAAGAACCAAAACGGTCGCCGAAGGTTCTGGAGCTGCCGCAATGGCAGCAGCCATGCACCGTGGTTTGAATCTGGGAAAAAAATGCTGCGTGATCATCAGCGGTGGCAACATTGATTTGAACATCGTCAGCAAAATTATCGATCGCGGTCAGATCCTGCGTGGTCGCCTGTGCGAACTGTCTGTGATCGTCGATGACCTTCCAGGAAATCTCAGTCGTTTGACTTCAGCTATCGCTACTGAAAAAGCCAACGTCTTGGAAGTGCGCCATGACCGTGTCTCACAAGGTTTGTCTCTGCGTGAAACACGCATTGACTTCACCCTTGAGACGACCAGCATCGAACACGTCGAAAGAATCAAACGCGCCCTCGAGGCAACCGGCGCAAAAATCATTTAGGGTACGCCGTACCTTTTTGCGATGCCAGGCGTTAAAGAGCCCGCTGACTTGAAATCAGCGGGTTTTGTTTTTTTGATCTGCTGGAGTGTCAAACTACAAATTAGCAAGGCACTGTCGCCATTTCAGACCAAGCTACTCAGAAGGGCAGTGTCCTCCCGAGTAGTTGGTGGATCTTATTACCTCCGTAGCGGGTGTTGTCCAGACTCCTTGGCGTATTTCAAACTGTTATGACGAGCACACAGTACCCTTAAATTTTCAGAACTATTGTCGCCACCGGCCCATACCGGTTGGATGTGGTCTATTTGCAAAAAGCGAGTGCCGCCGCAAATCTTCTTAGTGACAGGATCTTGATATTCACAACAATTCCCGTTGGCAAAAATGGACTTTCGCAAGTTGGTTCGAATCGCTTTTCGTTCTGAGCCAGAGATTTCTGTCTTTGAAGTGGATGAAGACTTTTGCGAAGCACGGGTGGACCTTTTAACCAAAGTTCTACGTTTCGTTTCTTGTTGTGCCAGATAGGTCATGACTTCGGCCCATTTCTTGGTAGGAACATTGTGGGAGATCAAATCTTGAACTTGTTGGAGTAATGCGAATTGTTCTTTGCTGAAGGTGATCGACAGAGTGACCGACTCATCTCTGTGAATTTGCTCCCGCTGTTCAGTCACAAATGGCAAAGAAAGTTCTTGCGCCAAGATCAGCTCTGTTTGATTTTGCGTGGTATATTCAATCTTGCCAAGAAGCTCCCGCTTTTCTTCAGCATCCATAGTTCGATCTTCAATTTTTTGAACAGTGCGGATCGCCTGCTGAACTTTTGAAAGCTGTGATAAGTTTAAAGCTCCAGCCTCAATTTTTTCTGACATCTCTGGAAGCTCCCGAAGAAGACGAGCCGATTCAATTCTGCGAACCGCCGAAGAGGGGCTGTATCCAAACTCCTTCACCAGGAATTCATAAAGACTTGGATATGCTCTTTCCAGATAGATTTTCCGACAGTCAATTTCCGCAATGCATTCCAAAACCAAATGAGTGATCTTGCGCTCCGTTTGCACCAGCTTCCCAAATCGTACCATCAGCTCTGAATTTGAAAGAATTTTGACGTCCATTTATATACCTCCGAAGCGGGTGTGCTTCCTTTTGCAGAGGTATATCACGACTTTTAAAAGCAAATTTTTAGTGAAAATGATATTGGTGATAGGAAAACAAAGCGCGGGCTCATCGCGGATGAAAGCTTTATATGTTAGCAGCGCTGAGAGATTTTTAATCAAAGGTCAGCGGGAGCAGGGTAAAAGTTTTCGCACTGGATGGGGCATTTTAGAGAACGTAAAACCACGTCAAGTAAAAAAAAGATTACGAAGTTTTGATATGTCCCTTCTTGGATAAATTAACAAGTTCAGCATGTCAGCGAATTCTTTGAAAACATTCAATTTGAAAGCATTCCATTGATAGACAGTTCCTTTTTGGGCAGTTAAAGTATGTTTATTGTTTGACTGAAAACTGTAAATTTAAGGTGCGATTTGACGACTAAGCCTAATATTACCATCACAAATCTTTCCTCTGAGTTTAATGAGTTTCTGCAAAAGGTGGATGCTGGCTCAGGTTCATCTTCATGGCAAATGTGGCTTGATCTTGTTGGAAAAAAGCTACCGGGCTTCTATGAGACCCTCGTTGTGAGAACCTCGAATGATGAAGATATCCAGCAGAAATACAAAAGTCTGTTCAGTGATGCGCTTCCCATGATTATTAAATATCAGTCGCTGATTCAATCTGAATTTGCGGCCTTTGAGGAGACGGTGTTTTCTAGTGTCAGTACTTTCTCTAAGCTATTTCCTGATTTTGATGAAGTTCACCTAAACATCTATGCAGTTCCTTCATTGAATCGATTTAATGGTTTTTGTGCCGAATACATCGAAAAAAAAATCTTGGCGTTTGGAATCGATATGATTGCAATAACCAAAGTCGAACCCACGATAGTTCCAAAAATGCTTTTTAAATCGAATGCTTCGGTTTTTTACGCTCACGAAATATTTCACGTATACCACGATAATAAGAGAAGTAGGGATCAAGGCCTTGAAAGAAATCTTTTGCACCACGTTTGGGATGAAGGGCTTGCAACATACGTTTCAGGCATGATTAATCCTGATGCTGATTTGGATGACTTGTTTGGGGATCTGATTTTAGGAAAGCTTTCACAACAAGCAAGACTCAATTTTTTGCAAATTATTGCGCCGGATTTTAGAAAGAAGTTAAGTGAGAGTGAAGGATCAAAGTTATGGCGAGATTGGTTTCTATTGTCGTCAGAAAGATCTGATATTCCTCTTCGTGCTGGGTATGCTGCCGGTTATGAGCTGGTAAGATGCATGTCTCAAATTTACTCGCTAGATGCCATGGTGTCTTGGAGTAACCGAGAAGTGGAAGATAGTGTGAATAGAAATTGGTCGACATTTATGGGTATGTAGGCGTAATCGGTGGTTTGTATTGATGCCACTTGAAATCTATCAAAAGCTCTCATTGAAACCCGCTGATTTAATGTCAGCGGGTTTTTTGTTTCTAATATGCAATGTCAATGTGGCTTTCGCATTCGGGTTTCTTCTTAAGGCGTTTCTTATGGCACAGCTATTGGAGTAATTGCTCTTCGATGTATTAACTCCAATTAAGAAGCTTTTAAGAGGGTTTCTCGTGACCAACGGGGGCCTCTGTCAAAGTTCTAAACACCTTGGAAGGGTGGATCTATGAAGAAGTCGGCTTTGAGCTCAGGTTTGTTAGTTTCTAGTGCTGCAGTGACGGGGCTTGCAATGGCCTTACTGGTGGGTTGTGGTGAGCTCAAAAAGGTGGATGAGATGCATGATTCAACTGTGAAGATGGGTGAGACCACAGGGCAGATGAATAAGACCACTTCTGAAATGAATGACACCACTTCTCAGATGAGAAACAAGATGACGTCTTTGGAACAGAAGACTCAGGAACTAAAACAAGTGACTGACGAGTTGTATGATACCTTGAGACAAGGGAATGCCATGCAGCTGCGTCGCGACTCTTATGATGCGATTTTAAAAGCGCCAACACTTTTCAAAAAGATTTCTGAAGCTAATAAGTACATGATGGCTTTTGAATTTCAAATTTGGAATAACATGGGCCAGGACATGGAACCGGAAAAGCGCGATTTGCTAGCCCAGCAGGCGGCGATGGAGTTCTTCTTGGAAATTGAAGAGCTGGCTCCTCGTGATAACAGTATCAATGCGACCGTACAGCCAGATCCGAAAGACCTTTTGGGCCAGGACAATCGCACTGCTTCTTTCAATGCGATGGCTATCGCTCTTCATCAGGTGAATCGTAAAGAAGTCAGAGCAGAGCAAATGAATAAAGGTCTTAAGACGATGACTCTGCTTTCTTTGATCGAGGAGGCTTTGCTGGCACCCCGTGGCCAAGCTCAAAAGGGAGCAGCTCGTGAGATCATGGCTCATGAAGACAAGGCCATTCAGCTTTTGCAAACACGTATGAATGTCTTTCCTTTGATCTTTATCGATTCGGTGACCAAGTTGGGTGAGAAGAACATCGCGGCTCAAGCTAAGATGGCTTTATTCGGTTGGGAGTTCGATATGGACTGCTTGAATGCAACTCAACTTGAGTATTTGCAAACTGAAGTTCTGGAGCATGCGGTGAAGGCGAAAAAGCTTTTGATCAAACTGGGCAAGAAGCCAGAGATGGACAGCACGGTTCAGCGCTTGTTGACGAAGATGAGTGTTAAATCAGATGCAAAAAAAGCCGCGAATATCGCGGCTTCTCAAACAAAGCTTTTGGGTCTGATTGCAGAATTAAAAGCCAACTAACTGTCTTACACTCCGACAGAGTCGGAGTAGGCTGGCTGGTCTACACTCCGACTTCGTCGGAGTAACTAGAACGTCAACGGACGAATGTAATGACAAGTGTAGCCGCCAGGATTTTTAACTAAGTAATCCTGGTGGTAATCTTCGGCTTTCCAGAATTCCCCGGCCTTTTCTATTTTAGTGACCACAGGTTTGCCCCAAGCTCCGGACTTATCGACGCGAGCTCTGACTTTTTCAGCCGTAGCCTTTTGTTCTTCCGAAGTATAGAAGATCTCACTACGGTACTGAGTGCCGACGTCATTGCCTTGGCGATTTTCTGTCGTTGGATCATGCATCTTAAAGAAGTTAAGCAGCAGGTCTTCGTATTTCAATTTCGCTGGATCGAAGTCGATCTTGACGGTCTCAGCATGGCCGGAGGCGCCCAGTTTAACGATGTTGTATGTGGCATTCTTGACGTTGCCACCCATGTAGCCAACGGTCACATCAGTCACTCCAGGGATTTTGCGAAGAAGATCCTCCATACCCCAAAAACAACCACCAGCTAAATAAGAAGTTTCAATACTCACGCGGCCACCTTTCTTGCCTTCACTCTTGCTTTCACTTTGCGGGCTGGATGTTTTTGCAAAAACACTGAACCCGGAAAATAGGATCACAGAAAATAAAGTCATCAGAACTTTGAAGTGTCTCATGGGTTCAATCTACTCCCTCTGTTTAAGAGGAGCAAGGCTCTGCCTCAGTTCAAGTCATCATTCTTATAGTATTTGGTCCCCTTAATTGTTGCTTCGGCAGCCAACCCCTGTTCTGTCATTTGGTAAAGCCAGACACCAGGGGACACCGATAGGGCTCCTTGATAAGCGGCCCCTGTGGAGCCACTCTTCGCAGCGGCCGTGGTTTGTGCTCCGGCCTCCCATCCCGATGAGATGAAGGACTTGAGGGTGGACTGATTTTCAAAAACAAACACGAGCCGGAATTTTTTTACACCAAATCCCAAGCCCGCCTGAACTTCGACCATTTTCATAAAGGTTTCTTTTTTGGTGGCTTGGTTCACGGCCATGCCTTGGCCAGAGCCGCCACCCGCGAATAATATTTTCATTCCGAAGTTACTAAAGACCGCGTAGCCCGCAGAGGATTGAATATGCTTTTTGGCAGCTGGTTGAGCTTTGTAGAGTTGTGACAGAATTTGTTGGCTGATTTTTCTTATCGCTTGCCGTTGCTGTTCTTTATCAGCTGCCGAAGCTGAAAGGCTTGCAATTAACAGAGTTACAAATAGGAATCCAGTAGACCAATGGGAGGCTTTCATAGTTCATCCTAGCTCTGCGCAGTTAGATGTTTATTAAGGCTCCCTCAAAAAAAGTGGGGAGCCATCGCAATACATCTAAAACATGACTTGAGCTAATGACGAGGCCAAGAGGAAGGCAGCGAAATTGAGGAAATACACCTCTACTCGGCTTTGCCGAATCCGCCGCCGCTGCCAGAGCAAAGTGTCAGGATATCGCCTTTAAGAATCTTTTGTGTTCCCAGGACTGGAAGGACCTTGTTGGTTCCTTGAGAGTCCAAAGAAATCTCACAAGGATCGCCATGCGAGCAATTCTTGGTGATGCGAGGTCTGTGCAATGTCAGATCAGAAAGCCAAGTGGCTTCGATGTCTTCCAGGGCTTCCACTTTGAAAATCAAACCACGGCCACCAGAGTATTTACCTTTGCCGCCAGAAGATTGACGGCGGTCCGCGCGGATCACGCGCAGAGGAAGTTCTCTTTCGATCATTTCAATAGAGAGATTTTCAACTTGAGCCGAATCGCCATCTTTGCTGGCAAGAGCACCTTTGCCCCCCTGAAGATTCACGACAATATGAGAAGCGCCATTTTGTAATTGCACGGTCAAAGGACTGTAGCAAGACATCGCTTTTTCTCTTTTAGTGTGAATATGGGTCAATGCCAACTCAATCGCCGCCTGTAAGGCCGCAACCCCGGAAGTCATACCTTTCAAGGTGGAGGCTGGATATTTCGCCATCAACCAACAGCCTGCAGGCTTAGTCACTTGCAAGGCCGAGAAGGTGCCAGAGTTTGCATACTCAGTGAAACCGTAATAGCGACTGATGGTATGGAAGCAAGTCCCGAAAGCCGCGCTTTCAGTCAGATGAATGGTCTTAGCAGCGGAGGTGCCACCGAAGTCCATTTTGATCTTACCTTCATGAATCTCAAGGTTGAGTCGTAGTAACTCACCGCTATCCAGAACGATATCAACGCGAGTTTCGCCGGAAGCATTTTCAGAAATTCGTTGATGCGCCAGGTTTTTGGAAAGTTCAACGTACTCTTCAATCAACTCGCCCGTGATTTCAAATCCAGTGGCTTCAATCGTGTCATGCAGTTTTTGCGCGTGCAAAATCATCTCTGCAAAATGCGCTTTGATCCAATCTGCAAAGGTTGCCCCACCCAAATCTGTAGGACACGCCGGATGAGCCTGCATCGCAGAAAGAATGACTTCGTTAACTTTGCCATTTTGTAAAAGGGGAGTCGGAGGAATGCGCAAGCCTTCATCTTCGATCGATTTGCCGGTTTTGATCGACTTCGTCATCGGGCGACGAGTGATCCACAGAAGATCTTCAGAAACAGCCATGATGAAAGTCATTTCATCCAAAGTGCTGCCGCCGCTGTAAGGATCATTCAAGACCGCGATATCGCCTTCTTGAAGTTTTAAATATTTTCCAACGATGTTAGCCGCAGTGGAAAGAGTACCATAGGTCGCAGGGTGTTTTCCGCGCACAGCCAGCACTTCGCCTTCAATAGTGATCAGTGCGGATTCACCCTGAAGAAAGTCATTCAGTAAAGAGTGGAAGAGTTCAACTTTGTAAGACATGTTTAACCTTCACCTTTCAACAAGGACTGGCCAAGCAGAGCCACCGCGTGAGATTGGGCAAATTCATCAGCAGCGATTGTCGCCTTTGGATCTTTTTTAAAACCATTTGAGAACATATCGGCCAGCGGACCTGTCACCAGGATTTCTTTACCTTGGCGGAACATTAATGATTCCATCGCCAACTTTTGAATCGCGAGACTTTGCAATTCCTTGGTGACGCCTGGAACCTCTTTCTCTTGGCCACGACTGGCTTTGGAAAGAGCAAACATTGAGTTTTTAAATCTTTGCACGCCCGCAGCCGTCACGCGATCTTGAAGACCGTCAACTTTTGCAAGTTTGGGATTTTCGGCCCAAAGATCCAACAAGGTCGCCTTTTGCCCGCGTCCCAAGAACATCGGTCCCGGCTCCCATCCTTCCGACTCTTTATTGAAATCAAAATGCTGGAAGGCATTCAAGCCAATCTGTAACGTGGGTTGAATCGCAAGTTCACGGAAGCTGATATGTTTATTCTCGATATTTCCCCAAGGACTCATCCATTGGGTCTTCCAGTTTTTTGCAGAAATCAAAACGAAGCTCTCAAGCCCCAAGTAAAGAATATCGCGAGTTGCGTTTTTTTGAACCAGAGCCAGGGCTGAGTAAGAGCCGGCAAGGCTAGAGACAGAGTTCTTTTCAACGTCCTGAACGAATTCCCCGTGAGCCGCAAGATAGTGGATATTTTCTGCATCCACCGAACTTTGCAAAGCTTCTTGAATTTCTTTTTTCAGATCAGAAAAAAGACTCGCCACCGTCGCATTCAGAGCATTTTTTCTCCAGCGCGAAACTTCGTCAGCGTTGTCTGTTTTTTCAGGAACAAAAACTTCGAAGCCTTTTTCGGTCAGGAAGTTTTTCACCGCGATCTCATGAGTGGGATTGATCGAAGCATGCAGCAAATGCACGCAGACTTTTTTTGTTTCCAAAAGAAGCAGCTTCGCTGCAATGGCCTCAAGCTCATCCATCGCCAGAGCAGTGGAAATTTTACCGTCAGCCTGGATGCGCTCGCGCAGTGAGAATTGCAGATCAGAGATCGTCAGACTGGTCTTGGTGCACTTGTGCAGATCCAGCCAGTGTTCAAATCCTTCGGTGGTGATGTGGGCAATGGCCCCGTTCAGCTTGTAGTCCAAAAGCTTTGCGGAGACGCGCAGGCTTATAGCCGCTTTGGAGATTTTTTTGTCACTATGGCCCGAAATAAACTGCTGAAGAGAGTTTTTTAGGTTCTCTCTTGAAAGGTAGGCTCTTTTGGTAGCTACAACCTTCGTGCCTTCTAAAAGACAGTACTCTGCGAAGGATTCGCCAACACTTACGCCTAACAGGAAACGGTTTTGCATTTTTAAACGCTCTCTATTGAATTCGCTCTGGAATATTGCTAAAGCTAGACGAAAAGATATAGCAAAAAGATGCATCTAAGAAAAGGCCTTATCGCGGCCATCTTTAGGTTCAGTTTAGTAAAGGACAGTTACGTGAAGATTTCTCCTGAAATTCTTAATCTTGTTCCCTACAAACCAGGAAAACCTATCTCTGAAACTCAACGCGAGTACGGATTGAAGACGGTTTATAAGCTCGCAAGTAATGAAAATCCTTTGGGTACTAGCCCAAAAGCCCTGGAGGCTGTGAGAAACGCTCTGGATCATCAAAATCTTTACCCAGATCCATCTCACTATGAATTGCTGCAAACCATCTCAAAATTATGGGGCTTTCCTACTCAACAATTGGCTGTTGGCAACGGGAGCGATGAGCTGATTGATTTGTTAACACGCATTTTCTGTGAGCCGAAAGAAGGCGTTTTGACTTCTGTGGCGGCATTTAATGCCTATGAAGTAAGCGCTGCTGCAAACCGAGCAACTATTCGCAAAGTTCCGCTTGAGCCCGGATATCGTTTCGATATGAAGGGGATTGCTGACTATTTCTTCGCACATCCAGAACAAAACATCCGTCTTATTTTTATCTCAAATCCGAATAATCCAACCGGGACCTATGCGACCAAACAGGAAGTGGAAGATTTCTTGGAGCGCGTTGGAAACCGCGATGATGTGATGGTTGTTTTCGATGAAGCGTATAATGAATTTGTACGTGCGACAGACTATGTTTCTGCGCAAAATTACCTTGGTAAATACAAAAATCTGATCGTTTTGCGCACTTTCTCTAAGATCTATGGACTTGCGGGTTTCCGTATTGGTGCGATGATTGCGCCGACAGAGGTCGTTGAAGTCTTTAACCGCGTGCGCAAACCATTCAATGTCAACGATTTAGCGCAGGTTGCTGCAAATGCGGCTCTGCAAGATAAAGAATTTATTGAGCGATCGCAGCAGATTTGCTGGAAAGGACTTGATTACTTCTACAAGAAATTAGAAGAATTAGGCCTGCCATACATTCCATCTCAGGGAAATTTTGTCATGTTTGACACCCTTCGTGACGCGGCCAAGGTGAACGAAGCCTTGCTACGTCGCGGGATCATTATGCGACCTATTTTGAACTACGGGTTTAAAACGCATATGCGGGTGAGTGTTGGTTTGGACAATGAGAACGAAGCGGCGATGAATGCGCTTGCTGACGTGCTCAAAGAAATTCCTCTGTTTGAAAAACAGTAGGATTGATTACACTTCGACTCTGTCGAAGGTTGGTTGCACTTCGACGCTGTCGAAGTAGAAACAGGAAATGAGTGATGGGAATGGTAATTACGATTGATGGCCCAGCGGCTTCAGGAAAGTCTTCAGTAAGTCGCGAACTTGCCCGTCGTTTGGGTTGGAAGTGGGTTTCCACTGGTGCTTTCTATCGTGGTTTGGCTTATGCCGCTCTTCAATTGGATGTGGATCTTGATGATGTGCAAACACTTGCACAACTGACTCACAATCCGGTTTGGAGCATTCGTTTAGAATCAGAACGCACTAAAGTTTACTTCAAAGAAGAAGACGTGACTGACTTGATCGCTCACGAAGATGTTGGCAACTTCGCCAGCAAAATTTCTCACTATCCAGAAGTAAGAAAAGCCCTTCTTGAAGCGCAAAGAAACTGCAGCGCAGGCCCGGATGGACTTGTGGCTGAAGGCCGTGACTGCGGTACTGTTGTGTTCCCTCAAGCAGATGCGAAAGTCTTTTTGACCGCTTCGAGTGAACATCGTGCGGCTCGCAGAGCGACTGAATTGGGCCTTGATCAAGATGATATGGTGAAGGCGCAAAAACAACGCGATCACCAGGATTCTACTCGTAAAGTGGCGCCCATGGCTGTTCCTGAGAATGCTTTTGTACTGGATTCCACAGAGCTGAATCTTTCTGAAGTTGTCGATAAAATCGAAGCGTTCGTTCGCACAAAAGTGCATTAGTTCTTTATATAAGCTCTTACCGGGATCCCTCGGTAAGAGGTCTTTTCTTCATGGTCTGTCTACATTCTAAGCAGCCCACTTCCTCTCAGATCCTCCACATTTAGACCTGTAACGGGCACAGACTTTGTAAAGAAGGCTGCGTTGATGGTTTCTATGATCCTGGAGGATTTTATGATGAAGAAGATTTTGGCTGTTTCAGCTTTGGTATTATCGGTCGCTGGTGTTGCTCAGGCTTCTGATCAGGTTGTGATCTCATGCCGCGGCTCTATTCTGTCGAGCATGTCGGTGAGTGAGAATTATACGATCTCGTTGAACGAGGCGGGCGATATCATTGTTGATGGTCAGTATAAAAACTCTCGTGGTTTGGTGATTTTGGCGGGTACCGAAAATGTTATTAAGAACGACAATGAT
This sequence comes from Bdellovibrio svalbardensis, assembly GCF_029531655.1. Classification (NCBI taxonomy): domain Bacteria; kingdom Pseudomonadati; phylum Bdellovibrionota; class Bdellovibrionia; order Bdellovibrionales; family Pseudobdellovibrionaceae; genus Bdellovibrio; species Bdellovibrio svalbardensis. The sequence continues at coordinate 114,337 of NZ_JANRMI010000005.1, read as the reverse complement.
GGCTTGATCATCGTGGCGGCAAAGAAACGTTTGGGTATGACTTACTCTAAAAAAATGATCGAAGTTGATTATCGCACTGGCAAAGGCCAAGTGACTGACTATCAGGCTTTGGAGAGCGCTTTGAAACCAAAAATGATCTATTTGGATTCTTGCACTCGCTAGATTCAGTTTCATTCTCTTCGCGGAAAACGGAAGAGCAGTCTGACTGCTCTTCTAATAAGTAGAGCAGACCTGACTGCTATACTACGAAGTTAAAATAAAGTATCTACTCTAATTAGGGCTTATTTTTTCAAAAGTTTAAATGACTTATAGATTTCGCTTGGGTTTGTAAAACTCCCAAGATATGAAAACGCCCATGAAAACAATCTCGTATTTTTTCTTAAGAAGTTTGATGGTTGCTGCTCTGGCACTGACAGCCAGTTTTTCGCTTCACGCAATGCCGGTCGCAATGGCCGCGGTCGATGCTGTGCAAACTATGAACTTGCGTTTGGGTAACGGGCGCATTGTCTATTTCGAATATCTTAAGGCTTCGCAAAAAGGTGCAGCGACTTTTCTGCTGTTGCCTGGAGTGAATCGCAGCCTGCTGCTGAGTGAAGCCGGACCTCAAGCCTTAGTGAAAAGAGGCTATGGCGTTGTCACGATGAACTTCAGTGTGCAGCCGTTCTCTGTCAATGCATTGGCGGGAAATGAAGTTCCATTTTTCATGAATCAAAGTCCGTCGTTGAAGGACCTGGCTGTCGAGGTTGAAGCGCTAGCTAAAGATCTGCGTGAGCAATTTCAAACCGGCGAGGTGATTCCAGTTTCGTTATCTTATAGCGGAGCGGTATCGCCATATCTTAAGAATTTCCCGTTGGTGATCGATACTGTTCCACTGACTTCCGGACCCGCACAAAATCCTCAGCTCGAGCAATACCGCCAAAGTTTAAAACTGGGTGAGTTGTGGAATCCTTTCTTTGGCCCCGGCATCACACGCTCCTTGTTGGATCAGGCATACCGCCAGAAGTGGGCGGACCAAGTGGATTCGATCTCGAAGCAATTTGATTTTTCAGCAGACCGCCGCAGTCAGATGATTGAAGGTTACACAACCTTGAGCCGCGCAACGGAAGGTTATGAATGGGATGTCAAACTTCTTCCCATCAACACTCGCAGAGTCTTTTTATTTGCGGGTGATGAAAGTAAAAGTCTTCTTGAACATCAAGTGGCGACCTTCTTGAAAATCTACAGCCAGGACGCAAAGAGCCTGGTGTTCATAGTAAAGAAATCAGGTCATTTGATTCCTGGCGACCAGCCGGAATTTTATGGAAGCATTCTGGATGTTGTCGCGCAAGGAAAGACACAAGGGATGGGGGGCGTTGTTGAGGTGGATCCTGAAACCCGCCAAACACGCAACTTCGTCGGGGCGCAAGCGACTTCCTACCTTCAGGATCTTGTAAACAGCAAAAAATAAGTTCGCTTCAGCGCAGGTCTTTCTATTGCGCCAGAAATCTCTCTGCCAACAACAATGCCTTTGCACTGAGAGCGGTCGTATAAGACGTCGACCGCCACACCACGGGATAGCGTGCGATAAAAGTTGCCGCATAAAAAACCTGCCCCGGCCAATAGGCATAGCCATGCGAATCCTTCTCCATTTGTGATAACAGAAACTTCACACCGCGCTTCACTTTCAGGCGATGAAACTCATTGTGCGGATCACCCAGCATCAGCAGGGCGTTCAAGGCCCAGGCCGTCGAGTGAATATAATCCGGTCTGGCGAAGACACTGTTTCGCCAAGCTCCGTCGGGATCTTGTTTGGCGATGACATAGTTCAAAAGTTTTTGTCGTGAAGGTTCGAGGCATTTCACTCCTTCACTTAAATTGTTCGCGATAGAATAGGGGAGGGCGTAAGAGCTGGGGTAATACATCCCGCAGAAGTAAAACTGCTTTTTTGCCACGACACGATTGAGATGTTCACAACTGGCTTTGTAGCCCGGGCCTTCGGTTTTTCCAGCGTACTTCAAAAGCTTCAACACATTGGCATTCACCACGCAGTCGACATCGTTCTTATTAAATGGAATGCGCGTGCCACGATCCGGGCGGGCAAAATAATTTCGAGGCATATCGGGATTGGTTTCGTCCCAAAGCCACGTCATAAATGCGCCGGTATTCACTTGGCCCTGCAATTTATTATAGATATGCGCGTGGCGATCCAAGTCTCGTGTTGCCGAAAGCGCCTTCATAACTTGCTCGGGCAATTCTGTGTTGAACTGATCAGGCCGGGTGCCTTGGCCCATGCTATTTAAATAATGAAGAGTGGTGCGTGCAACGGAAGTGGTGTCAGCGTCGGGCGGAATATTCGCAAAGCCCTGCCATTGTGGAGCGAGATACATATAGCGCGGCTGTCTGATTTTAACTCCGCGAAACATTTCGGAAGGATAGAAATTAAAAAGGTTTCCCCAATAATAGTTCTGAAAGCCCGCCACAGTTTTGGCGATCATCGGCGGAATTTCTTTGTAGCGTGAATCAAGAAAATAGATCTCTGCCAAAACATTGGCGATCGATCCTGCGACAAAAGCGGTGGGCTCATCATAAGGCACATTGAATTTGCCAACGCCGATGGGGCCCGGAACATAGGAGGTGACCCGTGCCACCCATTGCCCGGGGTCGTATCCCTCGTGCCCGGTGGTCTGATAATATTGGATAAACTGCAGGGCGGAGCTGATTTCTGTGCGAAATTGGGGTCCTGCAATAGAGTTCGTGCCCCAAAAGCTTAGCCAGAGCCCGATTAACAGGATTCTCATAAGTCCTCCAGTTTGTAGAAAAATCGACGCCAGATCAAATATGTTAGAGCTGAGGCCCTGCTGTCAGGGGGAAGATTAAGGACTTGTAGGCATACATAAAAGTCCCTCTGGGAAACCCCTAACAGACTGCGTAAAACCTTTGACTTCTGCCCCCTTAGCTCGCTAAACCATTGATTCGCCTATAGCGCGAAGAAAGGTACGGGTAGAACCCAATTGAGGTTTTACTACGTGGAGGTTTTTAAAAAACGATATGACAAAACAAATGAACAAGGCTGAGCTTGAAAAACAGAAAGTGCTAGCTTTCTTGGATGCAGAAGATTCTAAAGTCGCTGCTAATCCTGGCATCTATGGTGCTGCAAAATCTGAAAAAGGCGAATTCGATTCTCTATTCGAAGCGTCCATGAAAGAGCAAGATTTCAAAGTCGGCGACGTTGTTACTGGTTCAGTAGTTGAAGTTCAATCTGACTACGTACTTGTAGACATCAACTACAAATCTGAAGGTTTGATCGCAATCAATGAATTCCGCGTTATTGACGGTGTTCGTGATGTAAAAGCTGGAGATAAAGTAGAAGTTCTTATCGACCGTATCGAAAACGAAAACGGAATGATCGTTCTTTCTAAAGATAAAGCTGACATGCTTCGCGCATGGACTGATATCTCTAAAGCAGCTGAGAACGAAGAAGTTATCGAAGGTACTGTTGTTGCTAAAGTTAAAGGCGGCTTGAGCGTTGATATCGGCGTTAAAGCATTCTTGCCTGGATCACAAATCGATCTACGCCCAGTTCGCAACATGGACGTTTACCTCGGCAAAAAATTCAAATTCAAAGTTATCAAATTCAACAAGAAACGTGGCAACATCGTTCTTTCTCGCCGCGCACTTCTTGAAGAAGAACGCGACAGTTTGCGTTCACAAACTCTTGACACTATGGCTGAAGGTTCAGTTGTTACTGGTATCGTTAAAAATATCACTGACTACGGTGCGTTCATCGATCTTGGTGGCATGGACGGATTGTTGCACATCACTGATATGTCTTGGGGCCGCGTAAAACATCCTTCAGAAATGTTGAATGTTGGCGACGAAATCCAAGTTAAAGTTCTTAAGTATGACAAAGAAAAAGAACGCGTATCTTTGGGCATGAAACAGTTGCACTCTGATCCTTGGGAATCTGTTAAGGCTTCTTACCCTGCAGGCACTAAGCTTAAAGGCAAAGTTGTTTCATTGGCAGAATACGGTGCATTCGTTGAACTTGGCGAAGGTATCGAAGGTTTGATCCACGTTTCTGAAATGTCTTGGACTAAACGTGTGAAACACCCTTCACAAGTAGTTAACGTTGGTGACGAAGTTGAAGTTGTTGTACTTGAAGTAGACACTGAAAACCGTCGCATCAGCTTGGGTATGAAACAGCTTCAACAAAATCCTTGGATTGAAATGAAGGAGTCTTATGCTCCTGGTACAATCATCGAAGGCGAAGTGAAATCAGTAACTGATTTCGGTATCTTCATCGGTATCGAAGAAGGTATTGACGGTCTAGTTCATATCTCTGACTTCTCTTGGACTAAACGTGTAAATCACCCGAACGAAATGTTCACTAAAGGACAAAAAGTTCGTGCGGTTGTTCTAGGTGTAGACATTGAGAACGAAAGATTCTCTCTTGGTATCAAACAACTTGAGTCTGATCCATGGGCTAACATCGAAAACAAATACGCTATCGGAACTCAACACGACGTTAAAGTAACTAAAACAGCTGATTTTGGTGCTTTCGTTGAACTTGAATCTGATATCGAAGGTTTGATCCACATTTCTGAACTTACAACTGATAAAATCAACACAGTTGAAGACTTCATTAAGCCAGGTCAATCTGTTAAAGCAGAAGTTATCTCTATCGACAAAGACGCTCGTAAGATCGGTTTGTCAGCGAAACTTGTTAAACTTCGTGAATCAAAAGCGGATGTTGACGACTACGTTAAAAAAGCGACTGCAACTTCAAAATCAACTTTCGGTGACTTGTTCGCTGACCAGTTGAAAAACATGAAGACAGACAAACAGTAATAGCCAATTGCGCCCAGCGTAATTGACTGTGAAGTCTTAAAAGGGGACCCTAATCGGGTCCCTTTTTTTATTTGTGCTCCATGAAGGAGTCATTCAAAAAGGGCCTACTTTAGAACATGGGTATGTCCAGCCTACGCCAAACTCTGGGCGACCCACAGGGAGCGCAGCATGAAGGGCAATTTCTTTAAAAAAATTCTTATTATATTTCTAGTATTCGTCGGTATCGCCGCACTACTAAAAATGGGTGGAGACTTCTTCGGTGAATCCGAAAAGAAAGTTTCTGCGAAAAATACCATCCTTCATCTTGAGATGAATGGTGTGATCTTGAACGGGAAGAAGTTCATCAAGAATCTAAAAAAATACAAAGACGACAACCGCATTAAGGCGATCGTTATCAATATCAATTCTCCAGGCGGATCTGTTGGGCCTTCTCAAGAAATTTATCACGAGATCAAGCGCGTTCGCACTGAACTCAAAAAACCGGTGGTCTGTGTGACGACGGGTGTGATGGCCAGCGGTGCTTACTACTCTGCTGTGGCTTGCGACAAGATCGTCGTGGCTCCAGGAGCGTTGGTGGGATCTATCGGTGTGATCATGGAGTTTGCGAATCTTGAAAAACTTTATGATTGGGCGAAAGTGACTCGCTACTCTATCACGTCTGGAAAGTTCAAAGATTCTGGAGCGGAATACAGAGGCATGCGTGAAGATGAAAGAGCTTTGTTCCAAAACATGATCAACGAAGTCTATGCACAGTTCAAAGGAACTGTGATGAAAGAGCGCAAACTTAAAGAAGAAATCGTGACAGAGTATGCAGACGGTCGCGTCTTCACAGGAGCTTCGGCGGTGAAGCTGGGTTTTGCGGATCAAGAAGGTTTCTTTGATGATGCTGTGAAGGTGGCGGCGGATCTTGCGAAGCTTGGCGACAACTATGAATTGTTCGAGATTCCTAAAAAGAAAATGAGCATCTTTGATTTCGGTGGCAAAGACGTGGAAGACGATGTGAATTCTATGGCGGAGTATGCGGATCTTCTGAAGGGGAAAGCTTCGGCCGGTTTGAATGTTGAATCTGCGATGAAATATCTTTTGCGCGCGCAGTACTTGAATCAACCTTTGTACATGATGCCAGGCTACTGGGAGTAAGAATGAACTTTCTGTTTGTTCTGCTTTCAATGATGGCGACACCATCTCATGCGCAAACAGTGCATGAGGTGGATCCAAGAAATCCGGTTCCCTGGACAGACGTGGTTTATAAGGGTTTCTATTATCTGACTATTGATTTGCCAATGAATGAGCATATTCAGTTGCCACAAGGAACGAAGTTCTCGTTCGTCGAAGTGATGGGGGGGGGCGGTTATGTTCCGGTGACCTTCTTTGAATTGACAGTCGACAACTGCCCCGATCCGAAGGCGACCGTGGATCTTTTCTTAATCAACCCAACTGGTGGCAAGGGCGAAGATGTGGGTGTTGAGTTTCGCAAAAACTGCCACGTAGTATTCTATGTCGAAAACAGACTTGTCGGTCGTCCTAGTTTTTTCACTGACAGCACGGAGTAAGAATGGCTTTGAAGAAGCAGACGAAGAAAACGAAATCAGTAAAGAAGAGCAAAACCGTAACTAAAAAGACTGTTGCGCCAAAACGTGCCGAGTTCCGAGTGGATAGCGAGATTTGGCCCTTGGAGCGGGATGTTCTCATTCGTCCTGATCGTATGAAGTACGTCAGAAAGCTGATCAAGCCTGAGGGTTGCGTTTTCTGCAATGCCTCTAAAGGTGGAATCGCTTTTGAAACTTTGTGTGTTTATAAAACGAAATACTCCATGGTTGTTCTTAATAAATTTCCATACAACAGTGGCCATGTATTGGTATTGCCGGTGCGCCATTGTGGGGACGTTTTGCAGCTTCATGATGAAGAGTATGCGGATATACAAAATACTGTGCGTTTAGTGATGAAGGCCTTGATGGAAATCTATGAACCTGGTGGCATCAACGTGGGTCTAAATCACGGGGCAGTGGCAGGTGCGGGTATTCCAGATCATTTGCACTACCATGTGATTCCAAGATGGGCTGGAGATCTGAATTTCTTCCCGCTTATTGCTGAGACCAAGGTCTTGGTTGAAAGTCTTGAGCAGACCTACGATAAACTTTTGGGTTATTTTAGGAAGATATGAATAGAAGCGTCAGTTTTCAAACAGCCCCTCTCACAAAAGCTGTGAAGTGGTTGATCATCATCAATGTGGCCGTGTGGTTCCTTCTGCAAGTTTTGATGGAAGGTTTCATGCATGTGCCGTTCACTTCCATCTTTGCTCTTTATCCGGGAAAAGTTCTTTTCGATTTCCAGATTTGGCAGCTTGTCTCATACATGTTCCTGCACTCCATGTCGGTGACCCATATTTTATTTAATATGCTGATGTTATGGTTCTTCGGGGCAGAGCTTGAGCAAAGATGGGGAACACGTTTCTTCCTGATTTACTATTTCTCTTGCGGAGTGGGCGCGGCGATCTTGTATTGCTTGTGCGTTTGGGGCTATGCCTTGGCGACAGGGTCGCAAACAGGGTTGATCGTTCCGGTGATCGGGGCTTCGGGCGCAGTCTTTGGATTGCTGTTGGCTCAAGGGATCATCTTCGGAGAGCGCATTGTTTACTTCTTTATGCTCTTCCCTATGAAGACTAAATACTTTGTGGGTCTTATGGGCTTAGTCCAGTTGGCTTCTATGATGACCTCTGGGGTGAGCGGTGGAGAAGTGGCGTACTTGGCCCATTTGGGCGGTATCGTATCTGGCTTCATTTGTCTTCAGTTTAAGGCTTGGTTTACCCGCCAGGATTTCAAGAAAAAGGCCAAAAACAAGGGTCGTAACCTGCGTTTAGTGGTCGATAACGAAAAGAAGAGCGATAAACCCCCAAAATACTGGAACTAGGCTGGCTTATACTCCAGCTCCGCTGGAGTAGCATCAAAGGTACCAGCTTCCCTTAGGGGCTATTTGGTACTTCAGTTAATTAAAAAAAGCTTTTTTTGAGTAAAAAGGAAGCGGGTACCTTCTGGACTTGGCTTCCAAGATGGGCTATAAAGAAAGCCGTTCAAACCGAAAGGAACCTGCGATGTCTTTGGCTGATGCAAACAAAAATCTCAAATGGGATATTAGATTGACTGAAAGAAACCTCAACGTAGGTGATTTGAAGACTGACGAGTTGAAAAAACACTTGGAGCAACTTCCTGACCTAGCTAGCAACGTTGAGACGTTCACTATGGATGGAAAAAACACTTCAGCTGACGATTCACACTAGTTGCTGATTTAGATTTTTAAATTATAAAGCCCACAGCTGAAAAGTTGTGGGCTTTTTTTATGCCTTTTTTAAGGCTTCTGGAAAACGCAAAGATTAGTGCAAACGATTTTTGGATTCAGCTTGGCTCATGTCCTGACAGCGAGGAATTTCATAAAGCTTAGTAATGACTTTACACTGCGGAGCAATTTTTAGGTTCTGAGTGAGGGCATTGGGTGGGCGAAGAACTTCGGCGATCGAACTTTTAGATAGGGGAACGATATGTGCTGCCGCCCCTGAGATCACAGTGACCAGGGCCGTGACTCCAGCTCCAAGTAGGATGTGGTTGTAAAGATCCTTAAAGCTCATAAGACTTCAACCTCCTTAATTTAAACTTATGCCGATTCTATTTGCTGTCAAGTTGCACATTCAACATTGTTCAAAGCTGGAACAGGGCTCTAAGATCTGCTAGTTTGGGCAGATGAATAAAACAAGATGCACTTGGCCCGGCTCAGATCCGCTTTATTTGGATTATCACGACAAAGAGTGGGGACGCCCGGTTCGGGACGATCAAACTATTTTTGAGTTCTTAGTACTTGAGTCCGCGCAAGCCGGTCTTAGTTGGATTACAATCTTGAGAAAAAGAGAAAACTATCGCAAGGCTTTTGCCAGCTTCGATCCTGCAAAGGTCGCGAAATTTACCGAGAAAAAGGTCCAAAGCCTTCTCAAAAATGAAGGCATCGTTCGCAATGAATTGAAAATTCGTGCAGCAATTAACAATGCCCAAAGATTTTTAGAAGTCCAAAAAGAGTTCGGTAGCTTCTCAAATTACATTTGGGCTTTCGTCGACTACAAGCCCGTAAATGGTAAGAGAAAAACAACGAAACAAATTCCAGCGACCTCACCGGTGTCCGATGCTTTGGCAAAAGATATGAAGAAGCGGGGATTTAAGTTTCTGGGGTCGACAACTCTTTATGCTCATATGCAAGCCACCGGAATGGTCAATGACCACCTGACGACTTGCTTTTGCTATAAAAAATAGAAGCTATTGAGTTTGCTGAGACGCCTGACTGCTCATCAGGTTCTCGCCTCGTGCGATAGCTGCAGCCACTTCCTTCTGATTGAAGGGGCTCCACTCTTCGCGAATGATTTTGTAGGTATCGCCCGACTTGACGGCGTAAATGGTTTTAACGCCATAGTCGACATGCTGGTCTGATTCATAACGTTGCAAGGTCTTTACTAACAACTGATCGTTGTGTTGAACGATATAGGGTTGTGAAAGATGCACTTTGATGAACTCGTATTTTGATTTCAAGCTGGCTTTATGGTTCTTCCAGGTTTTCAAATTGAAGCCCGGAGCCTTAAAGTCCTTATCATAGAAGCTGATATATTTATCGATGTCTTGGGCTTCCCAGGCTTGGCGCCAGCCTTCAATAAATGAATTCAATTCGACACGACGTTTTTCATGCTCATCTTTAGAAAGATAATTCACGTGATCGAAAATCAAGATCGGTGTTTCGCGTAGCTTAATATAATCAGCCAGTTTCTTGATGACTTCATTGCGCACCACCACACAGCCGCGAGAGCCGCGAGTCAATGCGACGGAATCAGGGATCGCATGAAGCCAGATGCCTGAGCCGGTTTTATTTTGACGGCGGTCAAAAAGGTTCGGGTAGTTGGTGGTAAAGGCCAATGCGCCATAAAGATTGAAAGGAATTTCCGGTTGGGAAAGACGTTTCTCCAGGAAATAGATACCTTCTGGTGTTCGGGCATCGTCACGCTTGGTTTTGTTGCCGCCATTTTTTCCAATGTCAGCTGGAAATTCCTGGATCTTTTGAATCTTCTCGCCATTTCTTTCAAAGACGGTGAGCTTTCTTTGCTCTTTATCCACTAAGAAGACGAATTTAGAAAAGGCATCAGTCTCAGAGATTTGCAGGAGCGGTGCCGGAAGTAAATCCGCAGGCTCAGCTGGGGCAGACGGCGTTGCCGTAGACCCTGCAAAAACTGGTAAACCAGACAGTAATAGTGCGCATCCCGAGAGGAATATTCTCATATGTATATTATGTCGGAAGACTCGTGAATTTTGTCAAGTCTCAGCCCCTATATGTCTATAGCTTAGACACTTTCGAGCAAATTCCCTAGCAAAAAAAGCAGACTTAGATGTTAAGACCTAGGGCTGAAGCTCCGATACCTTAATATCACGAGGTACAGATGGCAGAACAGGCTCCAGCTCCGGCACAGACAAAGAACACAGGCATGATTTTACAGGTCGCTTTTGCGGTCTTAAATTTAGCTGTTATGGGTGTTGGAGTTTATATGGTTTATGCTTCAACTATGGGTTGGGAAAACCCAAAAATTACAGAGCAGCAAATGGAGCGTGAGCTGGCGTCGGTGGAGTCGGCAGCGGATGTGGGCCCTCTTGTTTACACCATGGATAAATTCACCGTCAATTTGGGCGGCGAGCCTAAAAGAACGATCCGTCTTGAGGTCAATCTGCAAATGTTGGGCAAAGACGGTTTTGAAGAGGTGATGGAACCTGAAAACCGTGCGAAGGCCCGCGACAAAATCGTTCGTATCCTTAATGAAGAAGCCTTCGGCAGTCTCGAAAGTATTCAAGGCAAGTTATTCCTTAAAGACAAGATCGCGATGGAAGTAAATGGCATCCTTCATAAGGGTGTTGTGAAAGACGTTTATTTCTCTGACTTTGTCGTTCAATAGTTCTGATCATCATGGATTGAGCAGTGACAATCTTGCTGCTCTGGTTTCTTCTCTGGCGCTAAGTCCAGTCATCTTCTCGTCACATGTCGTAAGTCTTAAAAAACTTCAATTAGTTGTCTTCGTTAGGTCTCGGTTTCAAACTAAAGGCTATTGGATTTTCCATAACGAAAGTAGCAACCATGAGACGTATTTCAACCCTTCTTGTAGGACTTTGTGTATCGTTCTCTGCATTCGCAGTAGAACCAAATCCCACTAAAACAGAAAAGCCAGATGTGATTGGCGCCATACAAGGTTGGTCAAAGGCGGGGGATCTTAAAATCTCTTTGCCGGTGACAAAATTTACTTTGGAAAATGGTTTGACGGTTATTCTTTTGGAAGATCACTCGGTGCCGATGGTGAGCTATCACACTTGGTATCGTGTGGGTTCTCGCGATGAGTCCCCGGGGGTGACAGGGGCCGCTCATATGCTGGAGCACATGATGTTCAAAGGTGCGAAGAAATATGACGGTAAGTCTTTCGATCGCATCTTCCATGAGAATGGCATCACTAACAATGCTTTCACCACCAACGATTACACAGGATTCTTTGAAAATCTGCCAAGCTCTAAGTTGGAGCTTGTGATGGATATGGAAGTGGATCGCATGAGTTCTTTGCTCTTGAATCCAGAAGATCTCAAGAGTGAAAAAGAAGTTGTGAAGGAAGAACGTCGCTGGCGCGTAGACAACAATCCGATGGGGTTGGTGCGTGAACTGATGATGTCGACTGTCTTTAAATACAACCCTTATCACTGGCCAGTGATCGGTTATATGAAAGACATCGCAAACTATGATGTCGAAAAATTGCGTTTTTTCTATAACACTTACTACGTGCCAAACAATGCAGTTCTGGTGTTGGTGGGTGACTTTAAGACGGCCAAAGTTAAAAGTTTGATTGAAAGCTATTACGGCAAATTGGCTTATCGTCCTTTACCAAGAAGAAATTACCCAAGAGAGCCTTTGCAAGAGGTTCAACAAAATGCCACTTTGAAAAAGGATGTTCAGAACAGTTCATTTGTCGTCGCTTTCCAAAGTCCTCGTCAAGGGGAGACCGATATGTATCCGCTGGATTTGGCAGCGAATATTTTAGGAAACGGAACTTCCAGCCGTCTTTATAAGCGTTTGGTTTATCAAAAACAAATCGCCACCTCCGCCTATTCATTTAACTACGCCATGAGAGAGTCCGGTGTCTTTGCCGTCGGCGTGAATATGAAACCGGGAACGGGCATCCAGGAAGCTTTGGATATTTCATATAATGAGCTTTGGAAGCTGCGCAATCAAAAGGTCACCGATAAAGAGCTCGCCAAAGCGAAAACTCAAATTATCAAAGAACTTGTTGATAGCTTAAAAACAATGGACGGAAAAGCCCGTGCCTTGGCCGTAAATGAAATTGTCACTGGAACTTATGAAAGTCTTTTTACAGATCTTGAAAAGTATGAGGCTGTTACTGCTGATGATATTAAAAAGGTTTCTGAAAAGTACACCAATCAAACTCAGCGTTCCATTATCGTATTAGAACCTAAAAACGCTCCGAAACAAGAAGCTGCTGTGAAGCCAGAAACTCCTGTTAAGAAGGAAGAGTAGAGAATGAGAAAATTCAACACAACACTGAGTACACTTCTTGTCGTTCCTTTCGCAATCTCTGCTTTCACGGGATGTTCGACATCAAAACCAAAAAGTGAAAAAGCAGCGGATGGCTATGTTAGCAAAACCAATGGCTCATTCACGCTGCAGCCCTTCAAAGAGGTGAATCTTGAGAATGGTCTTAAGATCATTTTCATTCGCGATGTGACGTTACCGCGTGTAAGCATGACTTTGTTGGTTAAGACGGGCTCTGTGCAAGAACCGGCTTCGCAGGCTGGTTTGAATGCTTTGACGGCTTATCTTTTGGAGCAGGGAACACAAAGTAGAGATGCTAATACTATTGCTGATGAATTTGGGCAAATGGGCTCGAACTTGGATATCAGTCCGGGAGCCGATGTCACAACAATCTATTCTGACTCTTTGACGTCCACTGCAGACGATTTGTTGAGTCTGATTTCTGATGTGGCTATAAATCCAGCCTTTAAAGATGGAGAGCTGGTACGCATGCGTTCGCAGGTTCTTGCCGGCCTTAAAAAGAAGATCGACAATCCGTCGTCATTCACTGATGAAAAAATGGATGAGTTTCTTTTTGGTGACCATCCGTACGGCCGAGATGTGAATGGGACTGTTGAAGGTGTTAAGAGCATTACGAAGCAGGATATCATCAAACAATATCTGACATTCTACCGCCCTAACAATTCTACTTTGGCGGTGGTGGGGCAGTTCGGTGACGACTTCGAAAAGAAAGTATCAGATGTTTTCGGCAAATGGACAAAAAGATCTATTCCTGTTGTGAATGTGCCAGCAGCGCCATCGATTGAGAAGTTACAAGTACGCTTGTACGTCAAGAAGGGTCTGCAGCAGACGCAGATTCGCATGAGTGCGTTGGGCATTCAACGTGTTGACCCTGACTTCTTGGCCTTGCGCCTTGGGAATGAAATTTTGGGCGGTGGGTTTGCCAGTCGTTTGAATCAAAAAGTAAGAGACGATTTGGGCCTGACATACTCGATCTACTCTAATTTTGATATCCGTAAGGACAGAGGCAGCTTTGATATCAGTACATTCTCGAAGAACGAGTCTGCGGGGAAGGCCTTTGATGAATCATTGAAGGTGGTGAGTGATTATCTTGCAAATGGAGCGGATGAGAAGGAAGTCAGCGCGGGACGAAATCAATTGGTGGGTCAATTCCCACGTGCGATTGAGACGGCAGACCGCTTGGCTTACAACCTTTTGGTGTTAGATTTTTATGGAATTCCATTTGATTATCTAACTACCTATAACAAGAACGTGAGTGAACTCACGGTTAAGAAGGTCAATGACGCCTTCAAGAGACATGTGGATGCTCAGAAATTCAAAGCGGTGATTTACGGTAATGAATCGATCATTCCACAGTTTCAGAAGTATAATCCTGAGGTGATTAAGGTTCCTTAGGATTGGCACAAGCTAAAGGTTCGTTGATTTTCTAGAAGAAATAAAATGAAGGACCTATGAAGGAAGCGTAGTGACACCGGTGCCGAAGTGAAATGAAAAAAAAGCCAGGATTTTGTATCCTGGCTTTTTTCATTTTTAGCATTTGAAGCTGCCGTTTATTTGCGTTTCTTGCGTTTTGCTCTAAGGAAGATGAATCCACCCAAAGCCGCAAGAAGAAGGGCTCCAGCCAGCAGTAGGTTTTTGTTGCTGCCTTTTTCGGTGTTTTCAGCTTGGTACATATCCGCTGGCATTGCAGATCCAATCGGAGCCCCCAGTGTTTCTGATCCAGGGCGAATAGGACCAAGGTCTGGGCGACTGCGAAGATCTTTTGTTGCGATCACTCGCAAGCTCATGACGGCTTTGAAGAAGTCTTGGCTGTACTTTGTGTAGAACTGTTTGTGCGCGCTGAAGGTAACCAGGATCGCGATTTTGTCTTTGATCGTTGCTACATAGCGAGTGAAATAGTTGGGAACTTCAGAGCCCATGTGCAGGGAATCGATCCAGTTTTGGTCGTTGATTTGCACAGTTTTCGCTTTGTAGACGATTTTAGACTCTTGAGTGACACCCTTGCTGTTGATCGTGATCGGGGTGTTCAGGTGAGATTCATAAAGAGGGAAGGTGTCCGTCGGACCGACTTCTTTAGCCGTCAGGATGATGATGGCTTCTTTCGACTCTTTGGATTGCTCGCTTCGGCAAACCCATTCCGTTTGTTCAAGGGCGCATTTCCAAGTCTCTGGCATCTCGAAGGCGATGTAGGCATTACGAAAGACTTTTGCTTGTGCAGAAAAACTGAGTAGAATAAGCGCGAGTGATGCGAACAATTTATACTTCATGCGGACCCCGTGTGGATATTCAACGTTGCGTGCCTTACTCTGGCGATGCCAAAGTAATTTTAATAACTTTCTAAGTATAATAACAATTCTTCCTCGGATCAAAGACCAAAGGAGAAATTTCTCACATGAAGAATCTTTATCAACTGACAACCTTTGTGACCGTTATTGCTGAAGGAAGTATGACCGCAGCTGCCGATAAGCTTTATCTCACTCAGCCGGCGGTCAGCCAGCAGATCCGCAATCTAGAGGAAGATCTAGGAGTTGAATTGCTGGTTCGTGGGGTTCGTTCAATCAAGGCCACTCCGCAAGGGGAAGTTTTGTATGAATACGCCAAAAAGATCATTCATCTGACCCAACAAGCTGAGATTGCGATTAAATCCATCGGCAATCAGATGAAGGGACAACTTCGCATTGGAACTTTGAACTCAATCGGATTGCAGTTGATGAGCCCTATCGTTGGGCGCTTGATGAGACACAACCCGGATTTGATGCTGAAGATTGAGTATGATCGCGGTGAAGAACTGATCAAGGCTTTCAAGAAGTCCGTCTACGACATCATCATCCTGCCGGAAGTGAAAACAGAGTTTAATGCGGACCTTGAAAACTGCGAGCAGAAGTTTCTCTTAAAAGAAGAGATGTGGCTGGTGGGCTCTAATAAAGACGAGAAGATGCCAAACCAGATTCAATCAAAGGATTTGGGTGCTTTCCCATTGGTGAATTTCACTGAAGAATTTCCTCACTTTAATCAGCTTCTTTCAGAGAAGCTGCAAAATGCAACGAACTCCCAGGTGATCTTTGAATCTTCGAATGTGGGAACATTGAAGCGTGTCATTGAATCCGGTTTGGGTTGGGGTTTCCTGCCTGCGCATGCGATTAAAAAGCAGGTGCGATCAGGGCGTGTGAATCGAGTCTATGTGAAGGACTTGCACTATGAGTTGGACTTGATGTTTTATTATAAAAAGAATTCAGACACCAAGGCCTTGGCCGAGGTTTTCTATCAAACGTTGTTCCAACAGGAAAAGGCTTAGCTTCCGCTGGGCTTTTGTCTTATTTGAATGTGAACTAAGTAACTACATTCGTAGCATTTTGAAAAATTCGACTCGAGAAATTGTTCATTTTTACCGAACCTTCACGTGATTCAATATCGCGAAAAAGGGGCGTTCAATGAGCAAGAGTCATTCCATTCAAGTTAAACTAGCTGTACCAATCATCTTGATTGCTTTGATTGTTTTCACAGCCATGAATTTCTTGGTGGCACAAAATAGTTTAAGAACGGCGAAGGCAGAAGCCATCGACAAGACTGTTGCCACAGCTCACGCTTATGCCAATGAAATGAGACTCGAGCTGGAGAAAGGCTTCGATATCTCCAGAACGATGGCTCACCAGCTTCAAGCCTTTAAAGCTCATGGTTATACCTCTCGCGATCCAGTGCATGCGACACTTTTTGAAGTCTTGGAAAGAAATAAATTTCTTATTGGCGCGTGGACTGGCTGGGAGCCGAATGCATGGGATGGCAAAGATGCTCAGTTCGCGGGAACAAAAGGTACGGATCAAACCGGACGCTTTGTGCCGTACTTGAATTGGGAAGGCGGCAAGGCTTCTTTAACGCCATTGTTAGCTTATGATAAACCCGGTGATGGTGATTACTATCTTGTGCCGAAAGCGCGCATGAAAGAGACATTGGTTGAGCCGTATCTTTATCAAATTGACGGCAAAATGGTTTTGATGACATCGGCTGTGGTTCCTGTAACGGTTGATGGAAAATTCTTGGGTGTTGCGGGAGTGGATTTGCCATTGAAGGAAGTGCAAAAGCAAGCCTCAATGGTAAAACCGTTTGCGACATCTGAAGCTTTCTTGATTACGTCCAAAAATAATTATGCGTCTCATCCAGATGAAAAGCTGATCACCAAAGAAGCGAATTTCCCGTTTGAGCAAGAGAAATTCCGTAAAGCCATCTCAAATGGTGAAGAGTTGGTGTTGTCAGGAGAAGACCCGCAATTTAAAGAAGAATATCTTTATGTCGCGACACCTATGAAACTGGCTGGTACTGATGAGCCATGGACTCTAGTTATCCGCACGCCGCTAAAGACAGTAATGGCCGGTGTTTACAATATGATTTGGACCCAGGTGATCATTGCATTGGCAGGAACTTTGATCCTGTTGGCTGCGGTCTTGTTGATGGCGAAATACATTTCAAAATCAATTGGTGTTCTGTCAAATCGATTGCATGAATCCGGTGAGCAGGTCAATGGAGCGATTCATCAGCTTTCATTGGCGGGTCAGAACCTGTCAGAGTCGGCGAGTTCTTCGGCCGCGTCCCTTGAGGAGACTGTCGCTTCATTGGAAGAGATGAGTTCAATGGTTCGAATGAATTCAGAGAATGCCAAGCAAGCGGCATCTTTATCAGCGTCAACTTCCGAAGCGGCTGTGAAGGGCGAAATGGAAATGACGGCGCTCTTGCACTCAATGAAAGAGATTTCTGATTCTTCGAAGAAAATTGAAGAGATTATCAATGTGATTGATGACATTGCTTTCCAGACCAATCTCCTTGCATTGAACGCGTCTGTTGAGGCGGCAAGAGCGGGTGAGCAAGGAAAAGGATTTGCCGTGGTGGCTGATGCAGTTCGCACCTTGGCACAAAGATCCGCTGTTGCGGCGAAAGATATTACCGATTTGATCAAAGAGTCTGTCGATAAGATCGAGCGCGGCACTGTGAATGCTGACAGATCCGGCGCTGTTTTGAAGTCCATCGTACAATCTGTTAAGAAAGTCTCTGATTTGAATCTGGAGATCTCAACGGCCAGTGAAGAACAATCTGCCGGAATTCAGCAGATTTCAAAAGCGATGAATCAATTGGATCAGTCGGTGCAAACGAATGCGGCTTCCTCTGAGGAAATCGCGGGTACAGCCAGCGAGATCAGCAGCCAGGCGCAAGTGATGAAGGGTGCAACCGATGAGATGAGCTTGTTCGTTTACGGAGAAGTTCAGGATTCTCAATTGAAGTCTGCAGCTTAAATCTGATAATTTGAAAATACGACTTTTAGAAATAAAGAAGGGCTTCGTAATGAAGCCCTTTTTTTATTTCTCAGAGCAATTCTAGAAGATCACACTGTCGGGAAGCCCTAACCGAGCTGCGATGATACGGACGATTTCACTCGCAGTTTCCTCCAAAGCACGTTCCGTGACATTGAATACCGGCCAGCGACGGTTCTGTTTGAAAATTCCTTCCGCGTATTCGATTTCTTTGGCGATATTGGCCATGGAGGCGTAAGAACCTCCGGGATCTTGGCCGAATTTTTCCAAACGACTTTTGCGAATGCGCTGAAGCGATTCCATATCGATGATCAGACCGACTACGCGACGTTGATCAACTTTGAAAAGCTCCTCAGGCAGAGGAGTGTTCAAAACGAGCGGTACGTTGGCGACCTTCCAGCCTTTGTGGCTAAGAAAGATTGATAGAGGTGTTTTACTTGTCCGCGAGATTCCGACCAGAACAATGTCGGCCTTATCCAGTTCTGCAAAAGTTTTTCCGTCATCGTGCTTTACTGTGTACTCGATAGCTTCAATACGCTTGAAGTATCGTTCATCCACTGCACGCAAAGCTCCGACTGTGGATTCGGAGTGTTCGCCGAAGAAAGTATCGAGAGTGCCTAATAGGGGGCCTAAAAGATCGTAATAGGGAATACCTTTGCCCGAAGCGAGCTCGCGGATTTTATTTCTAAGACCTTCACTCGCGACAGTGTAGGCCAGCATTCCGCGTCGTTCGAAGCATTCTTCAACAACAGCCTCGGCCTGTGCTTCCGTGCGAACATTTTTACAACGGATGATATTGATATCTTTTGTGGAGTATTGCACCAGAGCAGCACGAATCATCGTTGCTGCCGTTTCACCAGTACTGTCTGACAAAATGTAAACCGTGTAGGTTTTGTTGTCGCTGCCGTCCATTAGTCTGCAAATCCGTTGATCAAAGCACGACGAACATTTTCAGTGTGCTCTTTCAACCAAAGATCTGGCAGATCCGAAAAAAGCAATAAAGCAAAATCCGGAGAGACCTTGATCAGCAAGCAGGCTGTTTTGTTTTCCGGATCCAGATGGTTCAAGTTCAGTTTTTGCAACATGGAGTAGGCATCCGTCTTCAATACAGTCATCAAATTGACTGATGGAATTTTGATAGTGGCCTTTGAAGGATTCTTTAGAAGTTCCGTGATGCCTTTGCTGAAGGCCGCTTGAGCTTTCCATTCGCCGTCATTATTTTCCAATAATACGCCGGCTTCAAATACCATGGCCAAGCGTGAGAAGACCACGATCGCGCGATCAATATGATCTTCAGGAAGACCCTGGGAAATTCCACGCACCAGGGCGCTATCACGGGAAGATTCGAACTCCTTGCGCATGCGCTCGTGTTCTTCAGAATTTGGATCAAAATCATTTTCCAGGAATGATTGAAGTCTTTTTTGAAAATGTGAAATCTTAGATGCTAATGCTTGAGAGAGCTTCTCCATACATATCCTCGCTTAAACGTCCCGCTGGCTTACTTCTTATTGTGAAGCCAGAAGTCGACGTTAATCAAGCACGACGGTGAATTCTTCGGAACTGTGATGGCGCACCCATGCCTGTTGAAATAGCCCAGCACTTTGTCCAGGTGGCAGGAAAATGCGTAATGTCGGCTCTTGAAGGCCTGACCAAACCTGGAAAACTTCTTTGCTCCAAGCCGTCATGTCATTCGCCCATGGAACAACCACGACCCATTTGTTGGGAAGAAGTTGTTCAGAGGCGATCATTAGTGGGGCTTGCGCATTGACCGGTCGATAGAACGTGTCAAGTTCCGCTTCTTTGATCACTTCGTTCACAAAGAGTGGAGTGTGCGCCATTTTGTGGCGCGAAGATTTGCAGATTTGAAAATTAAGATACCAGTCCAGGCGGGCGGTCCACTGTGACTTTTCCAATTGAGGCACAATCCACAGATCTGATCCGGGGTTGAAGGCGCTCGCTTGGGAAAGCACACTCATGGACATTTAGTGACCCTTGCCGACTTGGTCAAGAAGGCCGTTTACGAAGCTGGCTGAATCAGAAGTTCCGTATTTTTTGGCAATTTCCACGGCTTCATTGATCGCAATGTTTTCTTTGATGAGTTCAGAAGAAAGTCTCATCTCGAAAACCGCAACACGCAAAATGTTACGATCAATCGTTGCCATACGTTCCACTTTCCAGTGGGCGCTGGCCGCTTGAATTTTTGAGTCAATTGCCGCTTTGTTTTGGGTCACGCCAGTAACGAGAAGATCCGCGTAATGGATCACTTCAGGATCAAGGCTGTGCTCGAAGACAGACAAAAATGTCTGAATGCTAATTTGCGGGGCGAACTCAGTTTGAAAGAGGATTTGGAGCGCGAGTTCTCGGGCTTGTCGTCTTGCTGTCGTTTTCATGGGATTGCTTTTTCTCGCTTTCAACAAAATTCATCGCTGTGAGGCTTAATTGTGGATTATTTGCATCGACAAAATCAAGCAGTTCGGTGTCTTCCAGAGTCTCAACAAATTCTTGAACGTCTTTGAAGGTACGGTAAACGCTGGCGAATCGAATGTAGGCAACGTCATCGAGTTGCTTGAGTTCGGCCATAACTTTTTTGCCGATGAGGCGTGATGAGATTTCACTCTCGCCACGGTTGATGACCCAAGCCGAAATTCTTTCGACCACGCCATCGAGTTGCGCCAAGCTGACCGGACGTTTTTGCACGGCTGCTTGAAGACCCTTGGAGATTTTTTCTTTCGAGAAAGGCTCGCGGCGTCCGTCCTTTTTGATAATGAACGGATATGCCAGCATGATTGTTTCCACAGTAGAGAAACGAGCCTTGCACTCAAGGCATTCGCGACGGCGGCGGATGCTGCCATCTTTCTGCACTCTCGTATCTAAAACTCTGTCGTCTGCGTGACCACAAAAAGGGCATTTCATGATTGATTTCCTTAGTCTTGGCTGCTTGCACTCCAACTTCGTCGGAGTAATGTGGCCCTTGGTAGGGTCTGCCAAGCTAGCCGGAGAGTAAGGATTGGGGACTGGTTAGTCAACGGTGGAGCCGTCAGTCCAGCCGTGATAACTATGTGCGTCACGGACTTACTTCTGAGAGTAAAAAACAGTTATGATTAAGGACAATTGAGGTGCGTATGAAGTCGATCGTTTCAGCTGTTTTGGCCCCCCTTATTTTTATGATTTTTGGAGCATCTATCGCGATGGCACAAGACAGCCAGCCTCGCGTGGGACGTGATGCCGCTGCAAAATATTTTCAAAAACGCGGTGATGGCGAACAGGTTGGATCTCAAGTCCAAGGAGCGAGTGACCACTATTTGGCAATCTCCTTCGGTCGCTATGTTTCCTCTCAATCCTACGATTGGGGCAAGCAAGGTCAACAAGATGGAGTTGGTGGCAATGGCATCGATCTCACTTACAGAGTCGGTGAGTGGTACAAGTCCATGGATTTGAATTTACGCATTGGCTACAACCAATATGACGTCGGTGGCGAGGACGCTTCAAAACTTTCTTTCATGCCGATGATCACCTTCCCTGACGCAAGCTCGCGTTTCCCTCTTTATTTTGGGGCTGGCGCCGGGTTGGGGGTTTTTATGAAGCAAGCAAATGGAAAGTCGCCGCTTTCATTGGACTACCAGTTGGTGATAGGTGCGAGATTTTTCGATATCTTTGAAAACACTGGATTCTTCATTGAGGCTGGGTTAAAGAACCACCTCCTTATAACAAGTTCCGGTCAATTGAACGGAACCTTTTTGGCCGGTGGCCTGGTATTTACATTTTGAAAATTCATAGACATCTCGTAGAAACAGTTATCAACGCTCTTGAAGAAGTTTTCTTCGACCAAAAATACGCTGATAAAGTCATTCAAAAAAATCTAAAGTCCCACCCGAAGTGGGGCTCCAGAGATCGCAAATTCTTTGCTGAAACAATTTATGAAGTCGTTCGCTGGCACCGCCTGTTGGAATTCATCGCCGGTGCTGACGATGCTTGGCGCATTGTCGGTGTTCAATGGTTGCGTATGGGCCACGACCTTCCTGATTGGGAAGAGTTCGCGGGACTTGATTACGACTATTTGAAAAGCAAAGAAAAAGAAGCCGCAGAGCACTTTACGATCCTTCACTCTATTCCTGACTGGATGGATGAGGTGGGTCGTCGTGAATTGGGCGATGTCGACTGGGAAAAAGTTGTTCCCGCTTTGAACAAACCTGCGGATGTATTTCTTCGCGCAAATGGCTTGAAGGCCACTCCCGAGGAAGTGATCGCGGCGCTTGAGGCGCTTGAAATCAAATCTGCAAAGGTCAGCCCGGATCTTCCGCACGCCATCAAATTGAATGAACGCCGGAACATTTTTATCACCGAGCCTTTCCGTAACGGTCTTTTTGAAATTCAAGACGCGGCTTCGCAAATGGTTGTACCGTTGTTGGGTGTGGAACCCGGTATGCGCGTGGTGGATGCTTGTGCCGGTGCCGGTGGCAAATCACTGCATATGGCTTCGTTGATGAAGAATAAAGGCCGTATCATTTCGATGGACGTTTCCGAGTGGAAACTGCAAGAGCTTAAAGTTCGTGCACGTCGTGATGGTGTGGATATTATTGAAACTCGTCTGATTGATTCCAGCAAAGTGATCAAGCGTATGGATCAACAGGCAGATCGTTTGCTTTTGGATGTCCCTTGCTCGGGAATGGGTGTTTTACGCCGTAATCCCGACGCAAAGTGGAAGCTGGACGAAGAAGAGATCGTGCGTTTGCGTGCTTTGCAATATGAAATCCTCACTGGCTACTGCAATATGACGAAGAAGGGCGGCTTGATGGTTTATGCCACTTGCTCGATCCTTCCTTCTGAAAATGAAAAACAGGTTGAAAGATTCATGGCTGAACATGGCAACGAGTGGACTTTGCTTAAACAGATTCACACACGCCCTGACCGTGAAGGCTATGACGGTTTCTATGGAGCTGTTCTAAAGCGCAATTCTTAAGGCGACTTGAAATTGAATGAGAAAATGAAAACCTCGCAGCTTCAAAACTGTGGGGTTTTGTATTTCAGGGCCTAGGTCTGGTCTTCGTCTTTGAAATTCAGTCCGAAATATTACGAAGTGGTTATCAAGAAGCCATCAAGATTTCTAGCCTCTTGAAATGAGACACTTCCCCCGACAAGTTTGTTATGAAGTATTTTGTGATGCTGATCACATTGTTAGGAATTTCTTGGGAGGCACGTGCTGGTATCTTGCTTGATATCGGTGGCACCTATATTTCTGAAACGATGACTGCATCTACAAACACCTCTTCGACAAAGTATCTCTACAATGTCGGAGTCCTTTTTAACTTATCAAAAACAGTTTGGGGCGGTTGGAGTTATTTGGGCGTTTCTCACTCCGACACCATCCCGGGCACGACGACCTCCTATGCCTCCATGGATACGGGGCCCACTCTCAAGTGGCAGTTCGGCAAAAGTCAGAACTGGAGCTTGAGTGGAACTTTCAATCTCGTTTCGCGTGGTGTGTATTCCTCGGGATCCGCAGCCCAGGAGAAGTGGGAAGGGATGAGTTACCTGGTTTCTTTGGGCTACTTGCCTGAGGTTAGCACTGACTTGCATATCGGCGTTTCGATTAACTACTTCGGTGCAAACTATACGAAGAAAACTGTGAACAACACAGAGTCCAGTGTCTCAAATTCGAAGACTTGGATATTCCCTATGATCAGCCTGACAAAAGCTTGGTAGTCTGCCGAGCTAACACGTTGCATTTGAATTGAAACAATTAAAGCGAACTTGATAGAACCTTGGGGCAACAGGGGGTCTGCTTGATTCGTTCATTGATGTTTTTGGTTTTAGTTATGGGAATGTCTTCTTTCGCATTCGCAGTTGATAAGAAGTACTTCGAAATCAAAAAAATAACTGTTACCGAAGTGAGCGATCAATACCCTTTGCACAGCATGGCCGATCAACCAGCTATCGGTGAAGACTGCAGCACTCTCGCGAGACCCATTGTAATTTCTCGCACCGGCGATCCTAAATTAGTAGGCCTGAATCCCCTCGATCAACTTCAAGTATGGGTCGATCAAATTATCAATATCGGCAAAAAAATCTGGGCCATCGTTGAAAGCGGCAAACCTGTTGTCAGCACCAAAATGGACACGGCCTCAGCACTTCCACGCGGCATCCAATGTTGGACAGACATGGCTGGCTGGTCCGCACCCAAATCAAAAGCCTTCCGCATCCAATACGAAAACGCCTACGGCTCTGACGTCGTCGACTTCACCTACCGAATCATGTTCACCGCCAACGGCAACGTCGACGGAGTCGGCAAATACATCACCAACGCCACCTTCATCCCCGCAAACATTCGCGTGGGCTGGGGTTTCAGATTCGACGCCACAGCACAAATCGCTGCCGTCTTCAACCAAGGCACCAAACAAGATCCTCTCGCTGGCATGCAAATGAACATGCAATGGAGAGTTGACTCACCAATGTTCCACGAAGAAACAACAGAAAGTTTCTTTGTCACCGGTGATAATAAACTCGTTAAGATGAAGTAGTTGTTTACTGGCTGGTTCGTAGCGGCGGGGGAATTCCAAAGGCAGGAAATATGAATTAGTGCTGCGCGCGGCACGGCATCCTGCCTCATCGCCGCCGGGCTTCGCCCGGTTCGCGCATCCTGCGCCGGCGAAGGCCTTACTTCGCACTAACTCATATTTCCTGCCTTTGAAATTCTCGGCTTCGAGCCATCCACTAAAAAATAATTATCTATGTCGTTAGGTCTTCGCTCGCAATTTGGTGGGGTGTGGCTTGGGTTCAAGTCAGGTGAAGTTAGAAGAATATTTTGATTCCTGATTTGATGCCGCTTCTTTCGACTAGTGTGTCTGTGATGGCTGGCGCGAGTTTGGATTTTTGGGACTCTTTGTAATAGGCGCCGAAGATGCGGAGGGCTTTGAAGTCGATGAAGGCTCCATATTCGGTGAGGTCAGAATTGAGGTCGCCGAGGTCAGCGTTGGTTGTGGGTAGGAAGTAGCGGTATTTTCCGGTGAGGCCGAAGTATTTGAAGATATATAGTTGCAGCTCGGCTTGGCCGTATTGTTGGCTGATTTTGGTAGCTGTGGGTGTGGACTGGTCTCGGGTTCTTAGGCCGTAGGACAGAACCAGGGATGAGTTTTGGATGGAGTTGCCGAAGACTCTCAGGTTGAATTGGCCTGCGAGATCGGTGAGGTTTTCGGCGGTGTTGTGTTCGTATTCTGCGCTGAGGCCTACGAGTTGGGCGTAGGCGGCCAGTTCACCTGAGTATGAAGTGTACGATTTTTGCTCTGTGTTGTCGTGCAGGTCGGTTTGGTAGGAGGCGTAGGAGCCGCCAATCATGAATTCAAAAGGGGAGGGGGCGTTCATGGAAAGCCACATGTCCATCTGGCGGTTGCGGTCTTTCAGGGCGAGCCAGTCGCTAAGGGACCAGCGGCCTTTTTCGCGGTTGGCGTACCGTTGGGTGAAGTCATAGCTGGAAAGCCAGTTGTTGCGCGATTGGGCCTGCGCAGGGCTGTGGATAGCTCCCAAAAAGACAATAATGCATGACAGAAGCAAAGATGAAAATCTGGACATAGAAGCATTTTCCGTCTTTTATGGGGCATCGTCTAAAGTTCCCATTTTAATACGGGAAAAACGTCTCAAATAAGGATGGACTGTGGTTCATGATTTAGATCCTTTTGCTTTAAGAATTTCCGGCGACTTTGGTGTTCGTTGGTATGGCCTTTCTTACATGATGGGTTTCATCTGTGCTTACCTGATGATTAAATGGTTGGCGCAAAAGCAACGTTCTGGTTTGACAGCTCAAATGGTCGGTGACTTTGTCACTTATGCTGCGATCGGAACTTTGGTGGGTGGTCGTCTTGGTTATGTTGTTTTTTACGGCCCGGATTTGTTTTTGAAATTCAAATCAGTATTCCCTTTCTGGGGAGTGTTGGCAGTGAACGAAGGCGGCATGGCCAGCCATGGTGGCATGATCGGTATCGTGGTCGCTGCTTTATTGTTTGCACGTAAATACTCTGTGAATGCCCTTTATCTTTTTGACTTGGTCGCAGTCTCTGGTCCGATCGGAGTATTCTTTGGTCGTATTGCCAATTTCATCAATGGTGAGTTGGTAGGGCGTCCGTGTGATCCTTCATTCCCATTGGCAGTGAAGTTCCCTCAGGATATTTACCTGTGGCCGGCGCAAGAGTTTAATCGTCTTCCAGAGCTTGGAAGTGTGACTGAGAAAATCGGTGTCAGCCGTGATCAGTGGTTGGATTTGGTTGGTAAATTCCATATGGACATGGGAGCTCGTGATCAGGTTTATGCGATCATGAATAAAATCATTGAGCAGATTCAGAATGGAAATACAGCGGCCAAAGAAGCGATTGCTCCGTTGTTGACGGCTCGTTACCCATCTCAGCTTTTCGCAGCTGTGGGTGAAGGTTTGTTCCTATTTGTGGTTTTGTTCTTCTTGTGGAGAAAACCTCGTAAGCCTGGTTTCATTGCTGCGATGTTTGTTATATTGTATGCGATTGTGCGTATTGTAGATGAACACTTCCGTATGCCTGATGTACAGATCGGCTTCCAGGCTTTGGGTCTTACGCGTGGGCAGTGGCTCAGCATTGCGATGTTTGTGACGGGTTTGATTTTGATGTTTGTTTGGACTCGCGCAAGTTCTTTGAAAATCCCAGGTTGGGGACGCGGTCAATCGATCAAGTTGAATCGTAAATAAGCTGGCTGTCTGGCTGGCTGTTCTACACTCCGACTTCGTCGGAGTAGTGTTCTGCACTCCGACTTCGTCGGAGTAGAATTATGAAATAAAAAAGGACCCTTTCGGGTCCTTTTTTATTTCTGCAATCTAAATGCTAAATTTGAAAGTGGCTAATTCGCTGCGCGAAATGGTGGTCTGTTCTCCAGATCCAAAGTTTTTCACAGTCACTTGTTGGCCTTGAACTTCTGAACTTCCCAAAATCAAAGCATAGTGCGCGCCAAGCTTATTTGCTTTTTGCATCTTCTTGCCCATTTTTCCGGATAGAATATTTTCAACCTTCAAGCCGCGACTGCGAACTTCGTGGGCGACTTTCACGCTTTCATCTTCGCCCAGATCATCGGCGCCGATCACCGCAATTAAAACTTCTGACTTTACCGCAAGTTCGCGCGGAGTCAGATCTGCAAGGCGGTCAATACCCGCAGCCCAGCCAACGCCTGGAGTGCGCGGTCCACCCATCGTTTCAATCAAACCATCATAACGTCCACCGGCCAGCACTGTGCCTTGGGCTCCAAGTTTTGCGGTCGTGAATTCAAATACGGTGTGGCAATAATAATCCAAGCCACGCACAAGGTGAGAATTTACTTTGTACGGAATGCCCAAGCGTTCGATGCCAGCCAAAACTTTTTTGAAGAAGGTTTGTGATGTCTCATTCAAGTATTGTTCAAGTTTTGGAGCGTTGATGTTGAGTTTTTTATCGCCTTCATCTTTGGAGTCTAGAATGCGCAAAGGATTTTTCTCCAGACGCATTTTGCTGTCAGCTGAAAGTTGATCCTGATGAGCGGTGAAGTACTGCACCAACGCGTCCCTGTAGGCCGCGCGACTTTCTGAGTCCCCCAAAGTATTGATCTCAAGGGTGCAGTCGTTTGAAATCCCGATCTTTTGCAAAAGATCCCAAGCCAAGCTGATGCATTCGACATCTGCCAGAGGGGAGTCATAACCTAGACATTCCGCGCCCAATTGGTAAAATTGGCGATATCGACCTTTTTGTGGTCGCTCATATCGAAACATCGGGCCTGAATAATAAAATTTTAATGGAAGGTTTTGACTCATGCCTTCAGAGATAAAGGCACGAGCTACGCCGGCAGTTCCCTCAGGTCTTAATGTGAGGCTCTCGCCTCCACGATCTGTAAAATCATAAGTCTCTTTATTCACAACATCAGAGGTTTCGCCCAAAGTGCGATGAAAAACGTCAGAAAATTCAAAAATCGGGGTTTCAATTTCCCCGAAACCGTAAAGCAAAGATTTCTCATAGGCTGATTCTTCGACAAAACGGAAAAGAAGACTGTCTTCAGGAAGTAGGTCTCTGGTACCTCTAACTCTTTGGATTTTCCCACTCATATATTGGCCTCGTTATCGTTTGGGTAGCTAGTTATATCAGACCTGCGTAAAGGGCGCAAAGCTATTGCATTTGGAAGGGGGCGGGGCTTTAATGAATATATGAAGAATTGGATTTTGGGCGGTATTTTTATCTTGGCTGTCGTGCTTGGCGCAGTGACCTACCAGAACATGGGCGGCTCTAGAGCAGCCTTGTCAGGGACGGATTTGGACTGGCGCATGCTGAGTGAGATGGACTATATCACCGGCAAGTCTTCCAAAGAGTTGGAAGCTTTGAATGGCAAAATGGTCAAAATTCCCGGTTTCATGGTTCCCTTGGAGGATGAGCAGCGCGCTGTCACTGAGTTCTTGCTGGTTCCGAATGCTCAGGCCTGTATTCATGTGCCGCCTCCGCCACCAAATCAGATGGTCTATGTGAAGATGAAAAAAGGCACAGAGGCTGTATTTGAACCCATCTGGGTTTATGGCACTTTCCGTATTAACACTAAAAAATCTATGTATGGCGATGCTTCATTTGAAATCATCGGCGAGGGTGTAGAGCTGTACAAATAGCTTATTAAAAGCGGAGGATCTTTATGCTTAAAGTACTTCTTGTTTCGGCTCTGTTTGCGTCTGTGGCGTCTGCTCGCGAAGAAAAAGCCCACACTCATGGGGGTGCTCGATTGGCGATTGCCCTGGAGGGCAAAAATGGGAAAATCGACTTCGATGCTCCCGCATCTGCCATCTATGGGTTTGAATACGTCGCAAAATCTGCCAAGGACAAAAAATCCAAAGAGCAGGGCCTGAAAAAGGTCGAAGACAAAATCGCCGAGATGGTGGTTTTTGACCCTTCTGCTAAGTGTGAAATTAAAAAAGACATGTATGAAGTCGATCAGAAGGAAAACCACGCTGACGTGGAGTTCGAATTTAGAGTGATTTGCGAAAAATCACCTATGGGGACAAATATTACCGTCAATATTTCCAAAATTTTCCCCCGCATCAAAGCTGTAAAAGTTGACGTCGTGGGGGATGGAGTTCAAAAATCGTTAGAGGTTAAGAACAGCGGAGAAAGTATTGAACTCAAATAGCGCCCTGATTGAAATCCAAGATCTTCAGTTTACCTATGCCGGACAACAAAAGCCGACTTTGGTTATTCCGGAGTTTTCTGTCAAAAAGGGTGAAGAGCTGTTTTTGTACGGACCGAGCGGTACGGGGAAAACCACTTTGCTTGAATGCTTGGCGGGAGTTCTTAAGCCGACGCAGGGGAGTTTGAAAATTCTCGGGCAGGATTTAAGTCTCATGAGTGATTCCGCTCGCGACGCTTTCCGTGCTCAGCATCTGGGCTATGTCTTCCAAAGTTTCAATTTAATACCTTATCTGTCAGTTCGTGAAAATATTGAGCTCCCACTTCATCTGAGCGCAGCCCGCAAAGCTCGTTTGGGCAGTGTCGATACGGAAATGGTGATTCGTGCACTTTGTGGAAATTTGGGCATCGGTGATTTGCTTGATAAAAAGGTGACAGAACTAAGTGTTGGTCAACAGCAACGTGTGGCTGTGGCCAGAGCCCTCCTGGGTAAGCCGGATTTGTTATTGGCCGATGAACCCACTTCGGCATTAGACACGGATCACCGTGAAAAATTCTTAAAGCTTTTATTTGAGCTGTCTGAACTCTATGGCACCACTGTTGTGTTTGTCTCCCATGATCGCACCATTGAAAATCTCTTCTCTAGAACTCTTTCTTTGCAAACAATCAACAGGATCCCGTAGATGGTTTTATTTAAGCTTGCGATCAAGTCACTTAAAAATAGAGCCTTTGCCACCAGTCTGACGGTCCTTTCGATCGCGTTGAGCGTGGCATTATTAATTTCTGTAGAACGTGCAAAACGCGCAGCCGAAGAGGGTTTCACGCAAACTATCAGCAAGACTGACTTGATTGTGGGCGCGCGCAGTGGTTCTTTGCAATTGTTGTTATATTCTGTTTTCAACATGGGAACCGCGACCAACAACGTATCCTGGGAAAGCTATCAGGATCTTAAAAAAAATCCTGTCATTGATTGGACCATTCCTTATTCATTAGGGGATGCCCATCGCGGGTTCCGTGTGGTTGGTACGACAGAAGATTTTTTCCGTCATTATCACTATCGTGGTGATCGCAGCGTGGAGTTGGAGGCCGGGCATGAGCTGCAAGGTCTTTGGGATGTCGTCATCGGCGCGGAAGTCGCACGAAAGCTACGTTATAATTTGGGTGATAAGATCGTTATCTCTCATGGCGTGACTAAAGGTGAAGGCGTTGTTCAGCATGATGATAAACCTTTTGAAGTGGCCGGGGTGATGAAAGCGACGGGGACTCCTTTGGACCGCGCGGTTTATATCAGCCTTGAAGGCATGGAAGCTTTGCATATTGATTGGCAAAATGGCGGCATGCCATCTCAGGATAAAGTGATTCCGGCCGCGCAAATCAAAAAAGAAGACTTAAAAGTACACGCGATCACGGCATTCTTTGTCGGAGCGAAATCACGTTTGGATACTTTGAAGCTGCAAAGACAAATCAATGACTATAAGGAAGAACCCTTGATGGCGATCATCCCCGGCGTTGCCTTGAGCGAGCTTTGGGGTGGGTTGTCGTACGCGGAAAATGTTTTGCGTATTGTTTCATGGATGGTGGTTCTGGTTGGTTTCATGGCGATGTTGATTGCATTGACCACAACTCTGAATGAACGTCGTCGCGAAATGGCCATTCTGCGCGCATTGGGTGCACGTTCCAATCAGATCATGGGCTTGTTGGTATTTGAATCTGCGTTGTTGACGATCCTGGGAATTGCCTTGGGGACTTGCTTGTCTGTGGGTTTGATTGCGGTTTTACAACCATGGATCGAGTCTGAGTTCGGACTCTATCTGGCAGGGGCGGCTCTTACAAAAACAGAGTTCTTCTATATCCTCGTCACTTTTGTAGGTGGAACTTTGATTGGTCTGATCCCGGCGCTTCGTGCACAAAAATTGGCTTTGAAAGATGGCCTGAGCGTTCGTCTGTAGGAAAGCAGTTCTGGAAATTTCTTAGTGTCTTAACACAATCCTGACTCTTTC
Organism: Bdellovibrio svalbardensis; assembly: GCF_029531655.1. NCBI lineage: Bacteria > Pseudomonadati > Bdellovibrionota > Bdellovibrionia > Bdellovibrionales > Pseudobdellovibrionaceae > Bdellovibrio > Bdellovibrio svalbardensis. The sequence goes on along the minus strand of NZ_JANRMI010000005.1, from coordinate 83,440 downwards.
CTGACGATTCGAAGATTCTCTCTTAAAAATACTTTTGTTAGGGTTCACCTTATCGGAGGAACTCTATGAAGATTGTTCTTAGTTCATTATTGGTATTGGCATCTTTGTCTGCAAAAGCGGAAAATCTTATTAAAATTGACGGATCCAGCACTGTGTTTCCAATCACAGAAGCGGTATCTGAAGAATTCCAAACATTCTCTAAAGGTGCGACAAAAGTGACTGTCGGTGTTTCTGGAACCGGTGGCGGTTTCAAGAAATTCTGCAGAGGCGAGACAGACGTTCAAGATGCTTCTCGTCCGATCACTAAAGAAGAAATGGCAGCGTGCCGCACTTCTAAAATCACATACTTCGAATTGCCAATTGCATTTGATGCGATCGCGATCGTTGTGAATCCGAAAAACAATTGGGTGACTGAAATCACGACTGAAGAGCTTAAAAAAATGTGGGAGCCAGCAGCTCAGGGCAAAATCATGACTTGGAAACAAGTGAATGCAAAATGGCCTGATGAAAAATTGACTCTTTTCGGAGCCAGCACGGACAACGGAACTTTCGACTACTTCACTGAAGCCATTGTTGAAAAAGCCAAATCTTCACGTGGTGACTACACCGCAAGTGTTGATCACAACACGCGAGTGATGGGTGTGAACTCAGCCAAAGGTGCTTTAGGTTATATTCCTTATGCTTATTACATCTCTAATAAAGATAAGTTGAAACTGTTGGGCGTCGTTGGAGGTGCGAAAGCTCCTTCTAAAAAAGCCGTATTGCCAAATGAGCAAACTGTGATCTCTGGCAATTACTTCCCACTTTCTCGTCCGATTTTCATCTACGTAAATCAAGCTTCTATGAAGAAGCCAGAAGTGAAACAGTATGTAGAGTTCTATATCGAAAAAGCGGGGGAAATGGCCAAACAAGTTCAGTACATTCCACTTCCAGCGAAGGCTTATACAACTGCTAAAGAGCATCTTAAAAAGCAGAAGTTGGGCACAGTGTTCGGTGGGGAAGCTCAAGTTGGTTTGACCATTGACCAAATCTTGAAAAAAGAAGCAACTTTCTAAGTCGAACTTAATGAGTTCGCATGGCATGTCGGAGTACTGCATTAATTGAAACCCACAGTTAAAAGCTGTGGGTTTTTTTATTGCAAAGTGTAGACTGGTCCCATCGGAGGATCTCTCATGGCTTATCATGTTCACAGCGACAAACCTGTTTTTGACCTTGTTATCGGCGACAAATCTTTTTCGTCGTGGTCCATGCGCGCCTGGTTGGTGGCTGTGCAGTCAGGTCTTCCCTTTAAAGAGATCAATATCAAATTGGATGAACCGGGAACTGCTGCACAAATCGCAAAGCATTCGCCTTCTGGAAAAGTTCCGGCCCTGAAACAGGGAATGATCGTTATTTGGGATTCATTGGCGATTGCTGAATACTTGAATGATCTTTCACCGGAAGCACACTTGTGGCCTGAAGATATCGGGGCCCGCGCATTGGCGCGTAGTTACGCGGCAGAAGTGCATTCTGGTTTTGCCAACTTGCGCTCGCAAATGAGCATGGACATTCGCTTGCAGTGTGATCTTCGTCATTTAAGTCATGGTACAATAGCAGACATCAACCGCATTTTGGATTTGTGGCGCACAGCCTTGAAGGTGAGTGAAGGTCCGTATCTGTTCGGCGACTTCTGCATCGCCGATGCCTTCTTTGCCCCCGTGGTTTTCCGTTTCATCTCTTATGGAGTTAAAATTCAGGACTCAATGATTCGCAAATATATGAAAAACATCGTTGAACATCACGGCGTCCAATTCTGGGTGGAAGAAGCCCTCAAAGAAAAAAGTCACCGCCCTGTTTTCAAATAGGTACGGACACACTTTTGGTGTCGCAAGTGCGTTAGAAAATAGTAAATGGAATCTTAGTAAAAGAATAAAGGCTTTCGGTTATTAAATAAAAAACCCACAGTATGAAAGCTGTGGGTTTTTTATTTCAAATTAACGCATCAGCGACACCAAAGGTGTGTCCGTACCTAGGCGGCGTCTTTGATTTTTACCTTGTCTGCTGATTCGGCTTCGTAGTCTGAATAAGCTGTTTTGACTTCGGTGTAAGTGCCGTCGGCTTCGCGGTAGGCGCGCACTTTGTACATTTTGATGGCTTCAGATCGACCTTTAACTTCCGCCGCTCCAGCCAGTTCGACTTTGAAGGCTTCGCCCACTTTATCGATGACTGAGTCAGTGACCAGCAAGTCCGCTCCGAAGGCCTTCGTGGAGGCTTCGATACGTGAAGCCGTATTGACTGTGTTGCCGATGACTGTGTACTCCATGCGCTCGTCAGAACCGATGGTGCCCGAGATCGCTTTGCCGGCGTGCAAGCCCATTCCGATGTTGATGGGCGGCTGGTTTCGGGCAATGCGTGACTCATTGAGAATCGCCAAATTTTTGCGCATTTCCAGGCACGCACGCAATGCTTTGTGAGCGTCTTCATCCGTACTGCGAGGTGCACCCCAAACCGCCATGATCGCATCACCGATAAATTTATCCACAACTCCGCCATGGGAGTTGATCACTTTAACCATGACGCCAAAGTATTCATTCAACATTTCAACGACTTCTTCCGGAGATCTTTTTTCAGAGAAGGCCGTGAAACCACGGATATCTGAGAAGAAGACGACAACGTCTTTGTTTTGTCCACCGACACCAATGTCTTTGCCAATCAAGTCTTCTGCGACAGAGGAACCATGGAATTTTGAGAACAAGCTTTTTACTTTATCACGTTCTTTCAAACCCTCAGTCATTTGGTCAAAGGCTTCCGCCAAGTCGCCCACCTCGTCGTGGGAGCGGACTTGTGAACGGGCTTTCACATTGAAGTTACCCTTTGAAACCAAGTGGATCATGTCCGCCAGTTTTTCAATCGGGGAGGTGAGGGTCATAGAGAACAGAAAGATGAAGAAGATCGCCATCGAGATTGCAGAGCCGGCAACGAAGATCGAACGACGTTTCACTTCGTTTGATACCTCAAGAATAGCAGCTTCCGAAGTTTGTGAGACAACGGTGACACCAAACGAAGTCTTCACAGAAGCACCAAAATAGTTTGCTTCAGAATCAGGATCTAAGAATTTCGTCTGGAACTGTGGGGACTTCTGAGCCAAGGCTTTCATCACGAAGGGATTGCTGCTCATATTTAAACGCGAGATCGCTTTTTGTTCGTCTTTATGTGCCAACAGTTCGCCCTGACGATCAATTAGGTACTGAGTTCTTTCTGATGGATCCGAGAAGGGTTTTTCCAGCGGAGCCAAAGCCACATCTGCCAAAACAATGTGTGTGATTTTTCCTTGAGCATCACGAATAAGTGGCAACCCCAAAGTGATCATCGCTGGCGCTTTCGGATAAGACGCATTTTTAATTTCAACACTGCCTTGAGAGACCGAGCGGATTGGGAACTTTTGCCATGCACGGACATTGATTAAGTAAGCGCCGGTCAAATTAAATGGTTTGAAGACATCCTCTTTGACTTTGCGGGCGACTGATTCGACGCTGGAGCCGTCCAGCTTAAGCACTTCTAGGGCGATAAAGTTTTTGTCTTTAGAAAAGTTGAACTCTAAATCGTCGGAAGAGTTCGCGCCCTTCATCAACAAGGAGCCGGAAACACGCGCTTTGTCGACCAAAGAAGAAATGATATTATCAACCTCTTTGCCCTTTGCCGCTGCGGATTCCAAGTTTGCGATATCCACTTGTTCAGAAGCTTTTTTCTCAAAGTACTTTGACGAAATCCAAGTGATGGTTCCGGTGGAAGCTACGAGAATTAAGATCGTAACAGTGATGAGTTTGGTCGAAATTGGAATTCTCATCAGAAGCTCCATTCAGCGAAAATGTTAAGGTAGTTACCGACAATCGTGGCTTCGTTCACGTCACCATCGACAGCGAAATTCGTCGCGCTAGGGACCGCCTTATAAGACAGTCTGTCTTCGCGACGAGCATAGCCAGCCAAGCCCGTGAGGGAACGAGTGAAGCGGTAGCTTCCTAAAAATCCAAATTGAGTCGACATGGTCGGAGCTAAAGGCTCGCCATTCGGTGTGCTCACTTTCATGAGCGAAGTATAGAGATGCGCATTCACTTGAATGCCGAATTTAGGAGTCAAAGAATACCAGTACTCTGCGCCAACATGCGGTCCCGCGGCGCTGATAGTTAAATCAGAGGATGTACCACTGAAAGGATCGCCAACAGTTTCAGGCAATTCCTTATAATAGGGACCAAATTGGAAGCGGGCTTCGCCGCGATCACCCACTGATTTTCTATATACGGCATTCATTTCGGCGGAAGCAAAAGTGCGAGTGGTGCCTTTAAATGTGAAACCACTCATATCGATGATAGACAAAAATCCCCAAGGTGTGCCTGGGTTGAACCAGCCTAGTCCCACGCGGGCCGTGCCACCGATGGCAGAGTAGGCTACGGTAGAATTTCTTTCGGGATTGACTCCCGCAAACTTCATTTCAGTGATCAGATAGCTGCCAATCGCATACCAACCGGTCATGCGCTCAATCGAGCTGCGGACCAGGGCCGTGTATTCGGCGGCAGGGGAGCGATCCCCCGATCGAACAGTGAAACTTTCTTTTGCCAGAGTCGAAGACGGGCGGAGTGCAGATTTCGCGCGCACCACCACTTGATATTTTCCGCCAGGCCAAGCGGGATCAAAGGACAAGCTGTCATCTTGATAGTTTTCCATGACTTTGAACTTTTCCCACTTTTTATTCTCTGCGGAGTATTTCAAAAGGAAGACGTCATAAGACGAGACGTTTTCTGGGCGAGTCCATTTCACTTCACGAACAAATTCTGTTTCAGGTTTTTGCAGATTAGGTGCCGCGATGGCTTTGCCCAAGACCGCGAATTGCCCAACAGAGACAGCATCGCTTTCAATGCCTTCTTCGTTGGTGGCAGAGACCTTCCAAGTATAGTTGCTGGCAACGGGAACTTTTGTCTTGAAACTAGTGTCTTTAAGGTCTTCGCGAATTGTGGTTTTTCCATCCTCAGAAACGAGTTCAAAGTGATATTTTTCCGCACCGCCAACTGGGGCCCAGTCAAATTTCACTTCTGTTGTTGTTTCGTCTTTGCTTTCAAGGCGTGAACGAGGTGCTGGGAACTTTAGAACAGCAGACTCTAATCCCACGTTGAAATCGCTTGGCTCACTCCAGTCTCCAGGAACGCCGCGATAGTCACGAGAGCGAAGCTTCATAATATATTTGCCCGCTGACAAACGACCATTCCAAGCGGCTTCAGATACTTTGAAGGTAAAGGTTTTTCCTTCGCCTTTTGCTTTCACTTGTTTCAGTTCAATTTCATATGTTTTTGCGCCTTCAATAGCTTCCCACTCGAAGTTCACGAGACGACGATAAGGAGCCGCAGAGCTGACCTCTGCAAACAAAAACATCACTGAAAAGAAAATCAACAGGTGTCGAATCATCAATTCACCTTGATTTTCTTCAATGTCGGCGCGCGAACGCCAGATTTATCAGGTACTAAGAGTTTGCGTGTCGGACTGACTTCGCTCAAACGGCCATAAGTGTCGACTGCAGAAATCTCGACATCATATTCGCCCGGCAATAAATTTCTTAAAGCAGTGGCATTGGTTGTGTATTTGGTGCGTTTGAGCTCTTTGCCATCTTTTTTGACGGTCAGCCAATATTCTTTTGCGCCTTCCACGGAAGTCCATTCAAGTTGTGAACGACCATCTGTTCCAGCTTGCAGCACACCTTGAGCCGGTATGAAGCCCGGAGCCGCGATGTTTGGCAGAGGCGAAACCTCTAAAGGCTGCGAAATCGAAGTGCCCAGTACTTGGCCCTCTTTGTCTAGTGCCTCAATGGAGGCAATATAGCGACCTGGCTTTGCCACAGGGGTGGTTAATTTATTTTCTTTAATATCTATACTGGTCGCAGTGGCAGGATCTTCGTTTTCACCATGCAGTTTAACGCGGTAGCCAGAAACTTGATCCACTTTGTCGGCGTTCCAAGCCAGATTGATTTGCGGTGTGCCCACATAATAAAATGGTTTATTTTCCGGCATAGTGAATGCCACGTTGACCGGAACGACCGGAGGTTTCACGGCTTCTACGCGAACCTGCGCAACAGGTTTGACAGAAAACTTCTGAAGCTTGCCCAGAACGGGCTTGTCTGAATCAATATAGTAAGAATTCATACGCCAGAAGTAGGTGCCGCTCTTCAACGCTGGCAGCGTGTAACTTTCTTCAGTACTAAATGTTTTAGAGGCGATTTTTTGTTTCAATTCAGCATCGGACCAAATTTCCAAAGTCACAGAGCGAGTGTCCTCGCCTTTTTGCCATTTGAAACTCATATCAAATGGAGTCGTGTTCGCTGGGATCTCAGCATCAGAAGTCGGGAAGACCACTGTGGGAGCATAGCGAGCAATAACCTCTGTTCTGTAAATAGGACTTTCTCCAACGACCTGACCTTGTGGTGTTGAAGCGACCAGCTTCCAATAATGTTTACCAAATGGAAGTTTGGTTGAAAGATCTGATTTTCCCAAAGGAGCCTTGGTTAAGAACTTCACTGATTTACGGGTTGGGCCCACCCACAAAGCCACTTCGGTGTTTGGTGGGAAGCCACTCCATTGGAAAGGGATCTCTTTGATGTCTTCCGCATCCATGGCAATCGGTTTGCTTTGGACCGGAGTTAAAACTTTGAGGTTATTTCTATCGAACTCAAATCCGCTGGATCCCAAAGCACCGAAAGAACCCGTCGTGAGTTCTTTGCTTTGTCCATCTTTTCCCTTCAAAGACGCTTTACCCTCTAAGACCTGGACATCGACAGCACTGCCGCGCCCTTTGGAAAGAGCGGCGGAAGCATTCGAGAGATCGACTTTTCCATTTGCAGAAGAGAGCACCAGCCCTGGCGCGCCAGCAGCATCTGCGGCTCCAGCTTTGGCATTGACGAAAAGACTACCTTCCATCAAATCAAGGGCGATTTCGCCTTCAGTTTTTTTGATCACGATGAGTGATTCTGGTTCCAGATCCAAATAGCGATCTGAATCGGTGAATTGAATTCGCACCTCACCACGCTCGGAAGTACGCACGGCTTCACCATTATAAAGAGGTTCGCCTTGATTCACGAGCTGCCACAACAATCGAGAAGCGGGACGGCGTTGAATGTCGTCGACGACTTTGCCTACGTAGGCCAAAGGTTTTTCATTGCCATGGGAGGAAGAAGAGAGATCTGTGGATTTGTACCAATAATAGGTGCCGGCAAAAACTGATGACGAGCATACAGCTGCAATAACTAATCTCTTCCACTGTTTTTTCATCAGTTCCTCCAGCTCTTTTTTCGGAATATATGTCGGAATGTTTTACGGAGCTAAGGGCTAGGATCCCCCAGGTAGGGGATTTTTCCGGGTGGCATCCCTGGGTATTTTGGTCTAGAGTTGAGGACTATGGATCACAGCAAAAATTACATCACCCCCGAAGGTCTAGCAAAACTCCGCGCCGAGTATCAAGAGCTCATGCATGTCGAGCGTCCTAAGCTTGTCGAAGTTGTTGCATGGGCTGCGAGCAATGGAGATCGTTCTGAAAATGCGGACTATCAATATGGCAAGCGTCGCTTGCGTGAGATTGATAAACGTGTGCGCTTTTTAACGAAGCGAATTGAAGATGCCGAAGTTGTAGATCCAAAAGTGATGAAGGGGCCCACCGTACTTTTCAGCGCCACTGTGACTTTGCTCAATGAAGATGGCGATGAAATAACCTACCAAATTGTGGGTGAGGACGAATTCGATCCCAAACAGGGGAAAATTTCATGGAAATCACCAGTAGCGCGTGCGTTATTGGGCAAGAAATTGGGGGATGAGGTCAAACTCGTCAAGCCCTCTGGTGAAGACTATGTAACTATCGAGAATGTCGTATATAAATAAGAATTTCAGATTCTGTCAGGTAGGGGTTGTTTCTATTCATTCTATGAATTTCGTTATTCATAACAGTATTAATATTTGTCTTTGTCCGCACATTTGATAGAAGCAATTTAAGCACATAAATGGATGGGGGGAAATTCCATGAAGGCTTTTAGCAAACTTGTTCTATTGTCTCTGACCGCAACTTTGGTGATCTCAACTGCCGAAGCAAAAAATAAACATGGCAATAATTCTAGCCAAGAAGAAACAGTTTCGTTTTTCAATCCAACTGCAGGGGATGCAATGATTGTAAGAGCGGTTGAAGGTAAAAAAAGAGTGAACTTCGTAGAAGGTTCAGGAATGGTTGTGATTCAACTTTTGCCAGATGACAACAGTGGTTTAAAGCATCAAAAGTGGGTTGTACGTCTTTCTAATGGCAAGCTTATGCAAGCCGTGTATAATTCTGACATGTGCCCACGCGTTCCAATTAAAGTTGGCGACGTAGTAGCAATGGGCGGAATGTTTTTATGGACTGAAGTAGGAGCAATGCTTCACTGGCTTCATCACGATCCTCGCGGCAATCGCCCAGATGGTTATGTGATGGTTAACGGAACATACTATTGCAAAGACTAAAGCTGATTTCATGTGAAGCTCCATTCTGGGCCGCTAGCGGTCACGGACAAACTTTGTGGGCGCACTTTCTGAAATCACCTGAGCTCGAAAATCTCGGACAAAATTTTGAAGTCGATCTTCCTGACGGGGATCGACTTTTTTGTTTTTATCATCAGGGTCACACGGGGGTTGTGGTCAGTCTGTATCACGGTCTCTCTGGGGACGTTTATGCGGACTATATGCAAAGGACGGCGATTCTTTGTCGACGTCTGGGGCACACGGTGGTTTTGGTTAATCACCGTGGCGCCGGTCACGGAGCACATCACGCCAGACATCCTTATCATTCCGGCAGAGCGGAAGATGTCTCTGAAGTTTTAAAAGTTTTACGTTCGAAATTCCCGGGACAAAAGCAAATCACTATTGGTTATTCAATGAGCGGAAATATCGTTCTTTGTTTGCTGGGGGGCTTTCGCGGTGAAGAAAAGCCCGATGGTGCGATCACCGTCAATGCTCCGATCAATCTTGCGGCAGGCTCGCAGCTTTTAAAAACAGGCTTCAATCGAGTTTATGACGCTCGATTTGTCCATCGCCTTCGCGAAAATATTAAAGAGAAACATCGTACCGGGTTGATTGCAAAGCGCTACGAGATTCCATGGTGGGCGACCATTCATGACTTCGATCAAATCTATACGGCGGATGCAGCAAACTTTAGAGACCGTGAAGACTACTATGAACGATGTTCGGCGAAAAACTATCTATCTAAGATTGAAACTCCAACTTATGTTTTAACTGCAGCCGATGATCCTTTTGTGGCGGTGCGAGAATATCAAAAGTCAGTCTTCCCGAAGAATATCCAATTGCATATTGAGCCCCGGGGAGGTCATTTGGGATATCTCTCCAAAATGCCAACACCCCTTGGAACAAATCGTTGGCTGGATTACTACTTGAATGAAGCTTTGCAGGCGATGACTGCTACTTTAGGCGTCGAATCAGGCGCCAACGCTCACTCCATACAGAGTAAGATTTTGAAGTGACGCCAGAATCATAGACGGGAAGTTCAATGATTTTGAATGAATGAATGGCATGGCATTTTTGGATTGCCGCGGCCAAATACCACCCACTGATTTTATTTTTCTTAAGTTCCGGGCGAAGTCTGTTCCAGGATTGTTTTTTGAGAGCGATCACTTCACAAAGCGGATCTTGAATGTCTTCAGGACTTTTACCGCGCAATAGATCATTGAAGAAGTGCTCCGTGCGAATGCGCGGGCTGGAGGAGGATGTAAAAGGGCTGTCCTTCCGACGGTAACGGTCCCCCCAGCAAATGTCGATCTGGTCTTCACCGACCAGATGTTGCCAAAGCTTGAAAACGTCACCCAAGGGTGAGGCCATTTCTGGGTTCACCACGAGCAAATATTCAGAGCGTGCTATTTCAAACCCCAGCATCAGACTTTGGGCCCGACCGAGGTGTTTCTTGTTTTGGTGAATGTGGATGCGCTCTTTTTCAGGAGAAAGACTTTGTTCGGTTTGCAGCAACTGCAAACTTTGAGTGGCATTTTTTTCGACCACCGCAATCACTTCATAGTGGACGGGAAACTTGGCAAAGAAGCTGCGCAAATCACGCAGGAAGGCCGGAATTAAGGCCGCATCCTTATTGAGATACATGATCATAGAGCAGTGAGGAGTTGACACAGAGGATTCCACCTTTACCATAAGTAGCTAATGAAATTAGCAGCGAAATCATCTCAGGTCACGAAATACTCGCGATACGTTTTATGGCTTGTCATTCTTCTGACAGCTATCACCACTCGATTTTTTGAACTCACGAATAAACCTATTCACTTTGATGAAAGTATCAATGGTTGGTTTGTTTTGCAGATGGGCAAGGTGGGTTTTTACAAATACGATCCGAACAACTATCACGGCCCTTTGTATTTTTATATTTTGCAGTTTTTTGAGTTTCTTTGGGGGCGCAGCATCGCCACTCTTCGTGCCGTGCCTGCGACATTTGGCGTTCTGAGTGTGATGCTGTTCAGTTTTGGGTTTTTGCGTTCACGACTTATGCAGGGAACGGCGCTGTTGTTGGTCTTGCTCAGTCCCGCATTTCTTTTTTTTGGACGATCGGGAATTCATGAGATGCCTTTCGTGTTCTTTCAAATGCTCTTTGCTCTTGGAATATTGCGCTGGGGTGAGGAACAAGATAACAAGTCCTTGGATCTTCTGCTGGTGGGCTTGTTTGGGATGATGACCCTTAAGGAAACTTTTGCGTTGACCATTGCCTCCTTTCTTGTGGGAATTTTATTTTTGGGACCCAAGGAGTGGCGTAAACAACTGTCCTGGCAGAAACTTCGCGATGCTTGGAGTGTTGGAACAACGGCCCTAGTGGCATTCTTGTTAATTTTCTTTGTGGCCTTCTTCACGGGCTTTATGCGCAACCCTTCGGGGATTTTGGATTTCGTTAAAGCATTCCTGCCGTGGATGAAAACGGGAATGGGAGAAACCGGTCACAACAAAGAATTTTTATATTGGGTGAAGACCCTGTGGGTGGCGGAGCCCTTAGCCATAATCGGCATCGTGATGGCTTTCGTGGGGCTCTTTATGAGGGACGCGCCTTTGCGCTTGATGAGCGCTTTTTCACTGACTCATTTGTTGCTGTATTCTCTGATTCCTTACAAAACAGTGTGGTGCATTCTTTCCTTGGTGTGGGGTTTTTATTTTGTCCTCGCTCTGTTTATACAAAAAGTTTGGACCGACAGGCCCCAATACAAATGGGCCTTCGTGGCGATCCTCCTGGCGGTGGCACCTCTGCAGCTTCGCAGTGATTATGAGGCCGTTTACCGTGTCCCGATTTCATTTCAGCACCCTTATGTTTATGTGAATTCGACTTATGAGCTCAAGAATTTACAAGAGTTGATCTTGGCAAAGTTGGAGGAAAAGCCAGAATTGCGTTCGCAAATCATTCAGATTGGAATGAAAGAACAATGGCCTTGGCCGTGGGTTTTGCGTTTCCTGTCTGGAGTTCGTTATGATTTGTGCGGTCGTACTGTGCAGCCACATGCTTTGGTTTATTTATGCGACAATCAAGATCGTTTGACCGTTGAGGCAGAGCTGTCAGAACGCTATATGAGAATAGCCATTCCTATGCGTCAGTCTAAAGAGACTTCTTTGGTGTACTTACAAAAAAATATCTTTGACGGAAGTTATCACGGCGACTACGAACTGGTGGGACCTGAGGGAGACATCAAATGATCCATGCGGTATTAATGAGCCTTGTCGTTGCCCACGCTGCACCTGCAAACTCTGTCGTGCAAAAAGTTGATCTACAGAAAGATTTGAAGTCCTCTGGATTCGTAAATCTTTACGAAACTGAATCGGTCAAAAAAGCGGGTAAGCTGTCACCCTTGGCGCAGCTTAAAAGTTTCGAAATTCAATTGAAGTGGAATCAGTGTGCAGAACTTGCGCCCAGAGTTTTCACTTCTCAAAAAGAAGTTCGTGGGTGGGTGGCTCTGACGTGGTTGCATTGCTTGTCGCAGGTAAAACCCAAATCGTCGGCAGCCGAGACAAAGGCATTGGCGGCGATAGCCAAGAACAAAGAGTTGTTTCATGAAGGCCCATGGGCTCAGGAGCTTTGGCAAACCTGGGTAAGTCGTGAATTGGACCGTCTTGAAGTGGAAGTGAAAAATAAAAATAAAAGTGCGGAACATGGTATCGAGCAAATCCTCGATCCGGTTGCCGATCTTACCAAGGATCAAAAGTCAGAGGCCTATCAGCTATTGGGGGATTTGGCTTTAGCACGTAATGACTATAAAGAAGCACAGTTTCTTTATGAAGAGGCGCAAGCACAGAAGGATTCTAAATATATCTCAGATAAGTTGGAGTTTCTGGCAAAGACGCAGGGACAGGCTTTGGTGGCAAAATCCTCCGCGCCGTCTGTGGAAGCGACTGGTGAAGATGGCAAACTCGAAGAGCGCATTCGTCAAAGTTTAAAACAAGGCGACTTGATTCCCGCACTGAAGGACTGTGTGGCATTGTTGAATCAATATCCTGGAAGTCGTGCGGCTCGTCGTTTGAAGGATAAACCTTTGGAGATCTATAACTCCATCAGCGATGCGAATGTCGAAACGAAAGCTTTGCACGAAATGAGAGTAGCGGATTCTTCAAGACTTCTAGATTGGGCGCAATCGTTGCATCGTCGGCTGGATTATGAAGGCTCTTTGGCATTGGCCCAAACAGCGTACGAAAAAAATCCTCAATCTCCGACGGTAACCAGCAGCTTGTGGGTCGCGGGAAGATCGGCACACTTTCTTGGAAAGTATGATGAAGCACTGGATTTTTATAATAAATTGATCACTTTCAATAGTGGCTCGGATGAGGCCGCAGAAGCTCTGTTTCGCTCTAGTTTGATCTATTATCGAAAAAAAGATTACACCAGTGCTTCAGCTTTGTTGGAAAGACTCTTGCTGCAGTCCCGTGATCGTTACGATCTGAATGGCCAATATTGGCTGGTGCGTTCTTTAGAACAAACTAATAAAGAGCGTGCGCAGAAAGCGGCGCAAGTACTGATCGATAAGTATCCGTTCTCTTACTATGGTATGCGCTTGAAGGCGGAAGCCAATGGCGGAAAGCTCACTTGGCCGGAACAAAAAGGCAAAGCTCCGGTTTTGGCTTCAGAAATTTTCTTGGTGGGTGCTCAGAAGAAAACTTGGACACGTTTCAATATTCTTTCTGAGGCAGGGTGGACCAGTGAAGCTCATATCGAAGTTCAAGAAGGCCCCTACATCAAAGATCCCACATTGAAAGTGCGTTTTGCGCAGAAACTTTCAGAGCGTCATCAATACTTCACCGCGATTCGCATGCTGAATGATGCCCTTGAGGCGGATCCGAGCCTGCGTCGTGAAGAGTATTTGAGAATTGGCTATCCGTCGGTTTTTGCCTCTTTGTATGCGAAAGAATCGACTCGCTATGGAATTGACCCTGTGCTTTTGCGAAGTCTGACTCGCCAAGAGAGTGGTTTTAATATGCGTGCCGTGTCGACATCCAACGCTTTGGGGCTGATGCAGATGATCCCGCCCACCGCTCAGGAAGTGGCTAAGAAGCTGGGGCTGCAGGTCAGTTTGCCAGACGATATGTTCCGTCCTGAAGTAAATATTCCCATGGGTTCGTTCTATGTTTCCCAGATGTTAGACCAGTTTCAGGGCAATGTGCCCTTCGCTTTGGCGGGGTATAATGCAGGACCCCATCGCATGAAATCCTGGCTGGACGGACGAGACGAGGTGAAGGCCTTGGTCAACCAGCCATCCAGTGCTCCGATTGATGAGCTGTGGTTTGATGAGTTGCCTTGGAATGAGACCAGCTTCTATGTGAAGGCAATTCTTCGAAACGTCTTGATCTATAGAATGCTCGATAAAGAGTCTTTTGTCGTGAGCCCCGTCCTTTGGCAGGATTTGCTGAGTAAAAAGGCAAAATAAAGAGGATGTTTTATTGAAAAAGTCCTCTTAGTTTTGTAGCCTGAAATCTGTGTCAAGCGGAGGACTCATGAGGAGACTTTTAACAATGAGTGTGATCCTGGCTTTGTTGTCAGGATGCGCCCACAAGGATTTGGGCAAAACCACTAACGCGGCTGAAACTGATGTCGAAATGAAGGACATAAGTTCGTTTCGTTTATCAGATCCTGAAGGCCCTAAGGTCGTGGACCAAGAGTTGGAATCTATTCCAACGGAAGTAAATCCTTTGGTGGAAAAATGGATTACTTATTTCCAAGGTCGCGGTCGCGAACACATGGAAAGATATTTGGCGCGTTCTTCTCGCTATGAAAAGCTGATGAAGAAAGTTCTGCGTGATAACGGTCTTCCTGAAGATCTTTTCTATATCGCATTGATTGAGTCTGGCTTCAGCTCAGCGGCAACTTCGCATGCAGCAGCTGTGGGTTACTGGCAATTCATCCGTGGCACAGGTAAACGCTACGGTTTGGAAATCAGTCCCTTTGTTGATGAAAGACGTGACCCGGTATTTGCCACTCAAGCAGCGGCTGAGTACTTCAAGGGTCTCTACAGCGTATTCGGTTCTTGGTATTTGGCGATGGCGTCTTATAACGTTGGTGAAAACCGCGTAAAGCGCGAAGTGATGAATCACTACACTCGCGATTTCTGGGAATTGGCTCGTAAGAAAAGACTTCCTGCGGAGACAATCAATTACGTTCCTAAATTCATCGCGGCGAAGTTGATCGCGAAAGAACCAGCAAAATACGGCTTCGAAGATATCGACTATCTTCCACCTATCGAGTTCGATCACATCACTGTGAACAAACCGGTTAATCTTCGTCAGATGGCTGACAAGATGAGCTTGAACTACGAGGACTTCAAAGCATTGAATCCAAAGTTCAAAGGTGAGGTTGCTCCGGTTAAAGGACAAGAATTGGTTCTTCGTATTCCACCAGGAACAAATGAAGCGGCGATGGTAGCGGCGAATGCAGCCTTCGTAGACCAAGTTCAGTTCGTTGCTGACCAAGGTGACACTCAGTCTTATAAAATCCGCCGTGGCGATAATTTGAAAACAATCGCTCGTCGTTACCGCACTTCTGTAGCTTACCTTCGTGATCTGAACGATCTTCCTCGCAAGACTCGTTTGAAAGTTGGGATGAGCATTTATGTTCCAGATCGCACTCCGCTTAAAGACAGATCTGATCGTAAATCGACTGCCAATGTAGCAAAGCACGATTCTTCCGGTAAGAAATCTTCGGCTTTGGCGGGTATGGACAATGAAGGTGGACGTTACCACATCGTGCAAACAGGTGAGTCTTTGTTTACGATTGCTCAGAAATACTCAACAAGTGTTTCTCAGTTGCAGAATTTGAATAACATCAAAAGACGCAGTAAATTGAAATTGGGTATGAAATTGAAACTGCCAGTTTCCGGCAACCCAAACAGTTCTTCGGCTCGTGAAGTGGCGAAGAATAAAGTGCATGTTGTAAAAAAAGGTGAAAGCCTTACAGACATCGCTTCAAAGTACAATGTGGCGATTTCAAAGATTCAAGCTCGCAACAAAATTAGAAATCCTTCCTCACTGATTGTGGGGGCAAGGATCACGATCCCAGCGGTTGAATCTAACGAGAATTAAAAAAAAGCCCGAGAGATCGGGCTTTTTTTATTTCAAAATCTGGAAGTAGAGTAGCACCATGGCAAAAGAAAATGAAAATCCGTCTCAGGCAATTAAAGATATTTTTGAAAAACGCGTGAAGCGCAACCCACGCTATTCATTGCGGGCCTTTGCGCGCGATCTGGGGACTTCGGCAGGACGCCTTTCTGTGATCATGGCTGGTAAAGAGCAACCTGGCGATCGCTTCAATGCGAAGGTTCTTTCTGGTAAGGCTTTGACGGCTGAAGAAATGAAAATTTTTTCGAACAGCTTGCGTTCCTCCAAGGGGCTCGATGAAGAAAGTGTGGAACAATTTCTTGAGTTGAGCGATTACAATTCTAAAGAGCTCGATACAGTGGAAGTGCATGCAATCCTGGCCTTGTTGCAAACTCGAAAAGATAATGATGATCCACAATGGATTGCCAAGAAGCTGGGATACAGTCTCAGCACGGTGAAAAAAAGCCTCCAGGCTTTGGTGGATCACAATATCATTGTTCATCGCGGAAAAGGTTACCGTCAGAAGATTTCGGGAATCCGCTATCATAACAAGCACAAGGATCCTCAGCGCGTCAGTGCGGCTTATCGGGATTATCTTATGCAAACTGTACCGACAATCATGGAACAAAGTCGCGAGCATACTTTGTTTGGAACTTTCGTGGTTTCTTTGGATAAGAAAGACATCCCGAAGGTGCGAAAACTTTTGGCTAATGTATTTGACCGTTTGCATGCGATGTCCGAGAAGGGCGAGCGCACCGAGGTTTATAATCTGAGCGTTGTGATGCAATTGATGTCCAAGCTTGAATAATTAGGTATTGCCAAGGCCCTGTCTCAAAGTGAGACAGGGCCTTTTTTTTGCACCTTGAAGGTCTTGAGAGGTGCTTGTGCGATTTTCTATTCTATCCCTTTTAGCGATTTTGCTCTCAGCTCAAAGCTATGCGAGCCCGTCAATTAACTGCGAAGAGAAGCTTTTGCGCTCTGTAGGAAAAATCTATTACAACAAGCACAGCACTGCCGAAACTTGGCATGGAACGGGTTTTTTTGTGCAGTCCTGTCTGATAGTTACCAACGCCCATGTTGTGCTCGGTCGCGAAAAGATGATCGTGTACTCGCAGGTGTTGTCACGCATCCCCGAGATGGAGATGAAGGCCGTCAATGAAGTGAATGAAGAAGTTCGAACTCATGATTTAGATTTTCAATTGCGCACAAAAAATTTTACCACTTCTATGAGGGAAGTGTTGATGATCAATCTTTATGACGATGTCGCAGTTCTAAAAGTAAGTCCCTGCAGCGAAGGTCAGACGGAAGTGCTCTCACTTTATGCGGGCTCAGAACCTCCTTCTGAAGGGGTGGCACTGCTGACGGCGGGATTTCCTTCTAAGAATTTGGAAGCCGATCCCGTGCTTCGTCAGTGTTCGATTCAACAGATGACGGCTTCAAATATTTTGCATGACTGTGATACTGCTCCCGGGCAATCGGGCTCACCTCTGGTGCTTGCGGACACTTGTCATGTAGTGGGTGTTCACAAAGAGGGGGCTCGCGGTTTGAAGAAAGCCGCCTATGTTGAAAAGCTCATTCGTAGAATTCCTAACTAAGTCGTTTTCTATTTTTCGTGGCGCATTATGGAACACCTCTTGCTGAGCCCTTTTCTGGGGTTACAGGAGGGAACAAAATGCACCACCAAAGTCTATTGAAAAGAACAGGTCTGACCTTGTTGTCAGTCTTAGTCGCGGTTTCTGCACATGCAGAGCCAAATGAAAACATTCAACAAACTATCACTCGCACAGCATCTCAAGGACAGCTGCTGCAAGCTAAGCTTGTGAAGAACGCCTATCGCCAAGAGCCTTATCAGGACACCTACACCGTGCAGGTTCCTTATGACGTCACAGAGACTTACTACGTTGATGTTCCTTATCAGGATCAAGAAGCTTACACAGATTATGAAGACTATTACTCCAACGACTACATCTGTCGGGACTACACGGAGTATGAGCAAAGATGTCGCACAGTCCGTGAGTGTGACAATGCTCCCAATGTAGGAATTGAGCGCGCAGCAGTTGATGACGTGATCGGTCGCCCTCGTGATCCTGGAGCCGATCCGGGACCAGCGCCTTATCCAGGCAATGGCGGTGGAGGTCCGATTCGTCCTGATCCACGCCCACCAATTTGCCGTGACCGCCAGGTTTGTGAAAGTGTTCCTGTCACAAGACAACGTTGCGGTTACGAGCAAGTTCGTCATCAGCGCGCGGTTACAAAATACAGAACTGTGACTAAATACCGTTCTGAAGCACGCACTCGCACCGTGACTCGCTACCGCAATGAGGAACGTTGCTGCGTCACCCGCTACCATGATGTGTTTGATCACCAATGGGGCTTGGATGTTCAAGTGCAATTCCCACAAGGAACAGAGCTGAACTCTGCAGAAGTTGAAAAATTCAAAATTGAATTGATCGGTTCTGAAGCCGCTCCCGATATTCGTATGACACCGGTGTCGACTGTTTTCGGTTATAAAGTTGCAAACAAAACCGTGGAGCGTGGCCTTGTGACGATCACTCTGGAGCAGGTCGCTCGCTATAAAGATGAAGATTTGAGAGAGAAATCTTTGCAGAACTTCACGGCTGTTCCGACGCCAGCGGGGCTGATGTATAAGTTCATAGATAATGCGATCTATCCGCGTGTGGCCAGCCGTCACCAATTGGAAGTGCAAGATGCGATCACTCACGAAGTGGTGACCCAATCAGAAATGCGCCCTCATTTGCAATCACAGGTCAATGGCGATTTGGCTGTGAACTGGGATTACACACGCAACTACGAAGTGGTTCTCAGAGTTCACCGAGAGGGGATGGTCTTGGAAAACGGAGTTGTAGATTTCGAAATCCGTCAGCCACTGCAAATGATTTTGGACATGTCGGCTTTGAAAGACGAAAATAGAATTCTTCCAGGTATTTCAGGATCTGCTGAGAACGCGCGGGTTCTGATTGCTGACAACACAGTTCCTTATTCAACGGTTTCAACCAGATACTATGTCACTTTGATTCGCAAAACGGTTCTGGGTAAGAACGCAGTCATTGCGGAAAAAGGTTTCTCTCGCACGTCATTAACGGCGGGCAGTGATGGGGCGTTTGCAATCAAGATCGCTGATTTTGGTGCGAAGTCTTCTGACATTAAGAGCTATTTGAAGTCCGGTTCAAAAGTGCAAGTGGTCGTGCAAGTGGACCGCGTGACTTCTGATGGACAAAAAATTCAGTTCTGGAAATCTGCAAATGTAGAGATCCGATAGAAAGTCGCGACACCAAAACCACTTCCGGCGCCGGTGTCGCGGGCCGTTTTTATCAAGCAAAAGGTGCCAGGCACCTTTTGCTTCACTCGAGGCGTTATTAATTACTCTGACGTTTTCTTTGCAAGCCTAACTTGGACTGCAGGATCTGATTGCGGCGAACATAGTCGCGCAGGATACAAGCTCGGTCTTGGTAGGGAAGCTTGAAAAGTTCTTTTGAGAAGGCCGGTGTTGGTCTGCCTTCTTGGAAGATCGGACGACCGTAAACTCCCGTGCACGGAGTGAGATCTAAATCAGAAGTCCAACGGCTGGAGCCGAGTAGATAAAAACACAGAGTGAACTTCATTTCGTAGTTTGCGCCGCCAGGGCCTTCGCCGTATCTCTTGATTGCGTTGTCTAAATCCTGAAGAGTCATCTGCAGGGGCGTTGCAAAGAAGTTGATGAATGGATCTATAGAGCGCTGAATTGTCGCTTGAGCACTCAAAGATTTACGACGCAAAATTTCCAATGAATCAGAACCATAATAAGAATAGAGTTCCTGAACATAGTCATTCGCTGCCAGGGCCTGTAGTGGCAAGTCCCCACGCTCCATCAAAAGATTTTCGAGCTGCTGGCGAAGTGCGAACTGCGCGCGATTTTGCAAATACTGAGTTCCTGAAGACAAATGAGCGCTCGTGAAGATATTATTACGGGCCTCTTGCGGGGACAGTTGACCTTGCTCGACGGCCTTCATGTTGTCCAAAACACTGGAAAGTTCTTGCACGATTTCATTTTTAAAATCCGGGGCGAATTTCATGACTGAAGGTAAGCGCAAGAAATCAATGATTCGTTGTAAAGCCGTGTAAGGTGAAAGACGAAGCTTGTCGCCGCCAGTTTTAGCAAGGGCCTCTTCGAAGACCAGGCGCAAATCTTCACCTAAGACAGAGGCCGCTTCCGTATCGAAACGTTGTTTCGCGATATCGTACCAGGCGTTGAATTTTGGCTGAACGCTGTCGATATTGATATCTACATTGATACCTTCTTTTTCCAATAAAGAAAGATCAATCTGGGAGAAGGTAAGGCCTTGGTAAGTGCTTCTTAATTGCAAATAACGACTGCGATCAATTCCCAATAAATAGAAGGGCACATAGTCCGGAGAATAAATCACACACAAGGGATTTGAGTTGTGGGCATTGGGGTTGTCATAGCAGAAGGAGGAACTGAGGTCTGCGATGAAGTCTTTAAGAATTCCGAAGCGAACTGGTACTGAGGAAGCCTGCGAGAACAAAGGACGATATTTACCCAGATAACCCGTCAGGCGGCGAGGAGTTTGCTGCAAGAGCTGGCGTTTTATTTCAAACTGCTCAATTTTGTCAGCATCTTCAGGGCTGGAGACATTGCCAGCGCCAGAACGCAAACGCTCCAGCCAGTCGATGAATGTTGGCAGCTCCCGGCGAGCTAAGCGAATTCCGCCCCAAACTTGATCCTGCTTCAAGGTCGCGCCGGCTTTGGCAATCACGTCCAAAGTATTTTGTGTGTCTTTGGCTGCGCAATAAATTTGATTCATTTTTTCAAGGGCGCACGTCAAGGCGATGGGATTCATCGCTTGTGTGAAGGCGCTGACTTTGTTGCGGTCTGCTGCGCGTTTGAAGAAATCAAGAACACCGCCGATCATTTGCAAACCCGCACCCATGCCTAAGGCAACTGTTGAGGCCGGCGAAACCATGGCGGCGCTATATCCAACAGCACTGCCCATGCCGACGATCTGCTGCAGTAGATCGGGCTTATTGCCCCAACAAGTTTGATTGGCCAGAGCTTGCTCCAGCGCCAAGTTGGTTGCCGTGACCAAGGTGCGAATCGCTTCATTCTTGCGGTAAGTGCGATCACGTTCCAAAGAAGCCAGCTTTTCGCCTTCGGCTCCGGCCAATTCGACTTGAATAGATTGAAGCTGGGATTTTAAATCCGCACGTGACGCCGCATCTGTCTCAGTTGCCAAGAGCAGAAGAATCTCTTCCTTCTGTTTTTTATACTTCAAAAGATTTTTCATCGACTCGTTATAAGAGTCTTCATTGCCCGCAGGCCAAATGCTGGAAGCTTGCAAGTGCGATGCTTGAAGAGTTGAAACAACACCTACTAAAGAGCGACATTCGGGCGCATTCGATGCCGCTGTCATCACATCACCCAGTGAGCGTACCACCGAAAGGGCATCAGAAGCTGAGCCGCCGGTGAGGCTGCATCCTGGTCCAAAAGATTCAGTCAGGCGCGAAACGACCTCAGCGTCGTTCGCACTCCATTTTTCTGAAGAGCCCAGGATGCCTGCATAGGAAGTCGTGCTTTGTAAAAAAAGTACAACGAGTAATGAAGTCGTAAGTTTCATTCAAGATCCCCTTTAGTTAAGGGGACTAAATAAGGGATATGAAGATGAATCAATAGTAATCGTTATTGACTATGTGTGGCAGTGTTTAAAACCGCTCTGGTGGCTGTGGGTACCGAAAAATGCAGCAACTGTCTGGAGAAAAATTGACTGATATGGAAAAAATGATGAGAGCAGGCGTGAGGGCAAAAAAAAGTGCCTACGAGGAATCATCATTGATAACTCGTAAGCTAAGGGGAATGAAACCAATCCTTGTATGTATTGATACCTTCCATATGCACACCTCTGATTCCTCAGGTGACTCATGACCTTTGGCAACTGGCTGGCATGTCGATAAAGACGAAGCCCCTGTAGTTTTGCGCCCCAACATTTCTGCTGGTTTGCCTTGAGGCAAAGGAAGGATCTAAATCCTAACGAGTATAACCCTAGGAACCTCCTCTGAGTTATCTAATCAGATCCAACCTGTCTGAAAATTTTTAGAGAGGCACAGACGCAAAGCCTCTTGGTAGTAATCCTGGTGACGCGTCGTCACTTTGGTGGTTCATCATGATGGTCGTGGATACGGTTCTTCATCACTGTCCTCCTTAGCTGGCCCTAAAGCATTCACCTACACCGCTTACACTCCAACTTGCGTTGGAGTAAGTAGGTCTCACGAGCCATCGTGGTTTCAACTCTTTTAGGATGCTCGACCAAAGTTTTATTTTCAAGGGGGCGACTAAAGATTCTCAATTTATATCAAAAATGCGTTTCGCCCTGAGAAATCGGCGATGCCAGCGCAGAAAAGCATGTGAAATTTGTTTTAAGTTGAGTCGCAGAAAGTGGCGGCGTATGGTTTCTTTCATGGAAAAAATCGAACTTGCGCCATTGAATAAACCACTTTTACGCGGACATTTTCATCAAGCGGCTTTTTTTATTGCTGTTGGTGCATGCGCGATGTTGATTTCACTCAGCCCGAATTCGCAAAGTCTGATTGCGACCGTGATTTACTCGTTGAGCTTGTGTGGATTGTTTGGTGTGAGTGCTCTTTATCATCGTCCGCAATGGAGTCCCAATGCGCGCATGTGGATGCGAAGGCTAGATCACTCCGCGATTTTTATTTTAATCGCGGGGACGAGCACTCCTATATGTATGCTGGCTATTCCGAGTGAGGGTGGAAATAAGCTGCTGGCGATTATTTGGATTGCCGCAGCTATTGGTGTGATGCAGTCCTTGTTTTGGGTGAAAGCCCCAAAATGGTTGGCAGCTATTTTGTATATCATTATGGGTTGGTTGGCGGCGCCATATATGCCCGAGATGAAAAATGCTTTGGGTATGACCAGCGTGATGTTGATTTTGGTCGGAGGAATTATCTACACTCTGGGCGCCGTGGTCTATGCGACAAAGAAGCCCGATCCTTCACCCAAGTATTTTGGTTATCATGAGATCTTTCATGTCTTAGTGATAGTAGCGGCCGCACTTCACTTTGTGGTGATAGCGGCCCTTGTCCGTTCATGAAAGGTTGTTGATTTTCTATTTGAAGAAATAGGCAGATTCCCATTTGCGGCTTAACTTGCCGCGAGTTTTAGGGTTTGCATCCTCAGCAAAGAAACTCTTGATTCTATTGTCCAGACGTTGGATTTCGAAGGCTGTTTTGTCGGCACGAATGGACATTTCCTCTGCCGCCTCATTGAGAATATTTAAATTCGAATGGGCCTTGGCGGCTCTGGGATCAGCTATGGATATATTGCTGATCACTTCACTGACTTGATTCTGGTTGTAGTTGGCAATTTCAGAAAGATCTTCTGTCAGTCCTTGGATGCGCTCATTGAGATTTTGAATTTCTATCAGCGAGTCGGCCAGTTTATTTGTGAAAAATAATGCAAATCCAATATGAACAATCAGGCTGAAACAGGCCATCACCGCACTCGTGACGACAACAAAGTTTAAGATCGCATCCTTATCTGCAAGATCTTTAAGGCCATGATATTGCTGAGTAAAGAATACCAACCACAGTAAGTAGCCAGTGAGTGGAATGGAAGTCCCAATGATAATAGGGGTTTTCGAATTCTTTAACATAACGTGCCTCTTTCAAAATTGAATTTTGCAAAGCATAGCCTGATAAAAAATGAAAGTGACTCAACAGAAGTATTTTGGTGATTTGCGATCAGATTGGTTCGAATTCGTGCGGAAGTTTTGTATCTGAGACGTATCGCACGAGTCTTTATGGTACAAAAAAAGCCGAGTTCTTGAGACTCGGCTTTTTTTAAACAAACTAATTTGTGATTTTTTTAAGGAAGAATCTCGCGAATTTTATCAGCGATTTTCATGAATGCCTGCGCTTCAGCGCCGCTCGAGTTGGCTTCGACGATAGGAATTCCAGCTTCGCAAGCAAGTCCGACAGAAGGGTTGAAGGGGACTTCGCCCAATTTGGCGATGCCTTGAGATTCTGCATAAGAATCAATTTCCCCCTTAGGGAAAAGTTGCATCTTTTCGCCGTTCACAGGGTTGATCATGTAAGCCATATTTTCCACCATGCCCAACAAAGGCACGCTCACACGATGGAACATGTCGACCGCTTTCTTAACGTCAACCAGAGCCACGTTTTGCGGAGTCGACACAAGTACCGCTCCTGCGACTGGAACTTTTTGCGCAAGCGTCAGCTGAATATCGCCAGTGCCTGGAGGCAAGTCGATAACCAGATAGTCCAATTCACCCCAGTTCACATCGCGAAGGAATTGATCCATCGCTTTGAACAACATCGGACCGCGCCAAACAACAGCAGAGTTTTCCTCAATCAAAAAACCGATACTCATCAGTTTGATTCCATAGCGGACAATCGGCTCTAATTGATTGGTGTCGGGATTGATTTGTGGTTTTTGAGACAATGAACCTAACATGCGAGGAATACTCGGGCCGTAAATATCGGCATCCAAAAGGCCGACTTTGCCCTTGCGACCCAAAGCCATGGCTAAATTTGTGGCAACGGTGCTTTTGCCGACGCCACCTTTACCCGAACTTACAGCAATAATATGTTTCACTCCGGGAATGGGGGTCTGTTTATCAAATGGATTTGGGGCTGCCATATAGAGGACTCCTTGCTAATTTTCGTCTGACAACGAATAATAGAACTTAGATGAATAGCCAAGAATTATTGACAGTGAATGTAGTGGGAGCCGGGGCTTTCATCCTGTGGTACGTATTAGCTCGAGGTGGCGGTAAACGCCCTACGCGGCTCGATATGAATGCCAAGGATAGCGCACCGCCGCTTATCACGAAAACAGCCGCTCTTGATTCTGCGCCAGAATCGAAACCAGAGTTGAAATCTGAGGCGGACCGAGCGCCAGCGGCGCCCATAGTTCATCCTGACTTGGTGGGGCGAAAAGCAAAATCATTAAATGTCATGTTTATCTATAATGGACACTCTTGGGATGCCTATGAGGTTCTGGGGGTCCCTGCCGGGGCTTCTATCAAAACGGTTACGGATGCCTATCAGACGGCGCTTCGTCGTTGTGACACGCAGTCGGTGGAGTTTTTAGAAACGGCCTATAAGGCTATTTTGAATAAAGGCAGCTAAATCCACTGTTCAGGCTATTGCGGTTCTGACTGTGCTCCCAAAGAAATTGCTCCTTGGTATCGTCAAAGATCAAAGTATCTTCATTCGAAGAGCTAACACCATTCTGAATCGACGTTTCGGATTTGCGCACATAACGCTCTTTGGTTTCCACTTGAGTCATAACCTTGAGACCGCTCTCGCTTACAACACGCAGTCCGCGGTTCACATGACAAAACTTTTCAGTTGGAAGTTCTTTGCTGCCTGTACGAGGGTTTAAAACAAAGCCCGCACATTGTTCAAACCAAATAACTGAAGTCGGGCAGCCTTGAGTGCCATTCACCAGGAAGTAGTTACCTTCTCGTGAGGCCGCGGAAGTTGTCGGAGCATGCGATGAGAGGTCCAATGAAGATTCAGAATTTTTAAATTCGAACTTCAAGGCGATAAAGGTCAAAATGAGACAGGCCAAGAAAAATTTCATTGATGACTTCTCCTGCAGAAGTACAAAGCAAACTTTATGCGCAGGAAGAAATCTTAAACCCGGCCTTAGACGCAGCTGAGAGAGTCATTCTCACTCTGAAACGTCAAGGGCCCCGGGGGCTGACGGAAAAGGTCAGTTGTTTGCAACCTTCGGAAGTTCTTCTTTCTGTCCAAATGCGGAGGCGAGACCGAAGATTGCTTCCACGCTGCTGGATAGGGTATTTACCGAGGACACAATGACTTCGGAATTTTCCTGCAACGAGACCACTTCGTGATGAATGGTGCTGGTGGAATTGCGAAGGAGCTGGATGAATTTATTCATAGCTTCCAGGTAGTGTATAAAGGCACCTTTGATTTCATCCGTCCGTGCGGACTCAACGGCTCCGATTTGCCGAACCACTTCCAGGCCTGTGACGAATTTGTGCACTTCGGAAACTTCGTAAGAAATATCGCTAAGACTTGCAAGCAATGAGGAGGCTTCCTTGGATAGATCTGAAGCGTATTTGCGGAAAAGGTTTGAAAAGTTCTCGCGGTTTTCCGCCATTTCGGCGAAAGCATTTTCAGATGTTTGAAGTTTGGCGATAGACTCTTTGACAAAGAAATCCACCATCAGCATTTGCGCATTAAGAGCCGCAATCTGTAAGGTGCATTTCTGAATAGCCTGGGCCAGGGTCTTGATGAATTCTGACAAGCCACTAAGGTGATCTTCGATCTGGTCTGATACACTGGAAAACTCTTTGGAGACGACCCCCAAGCTGGAAGCAACGTCACCAAATTTTGCCGCGGCAATGGTCATATTCAAAGAGATGAATTTGAGCTGATGGAAGCCATCGCCCAAAGTCTCCATCGTCTGAGTAAAGGTTCGATTGGAATTTTGAAAGCCTTTGACCCGCATGAAAAAGTCATTCAGTTGTGCGGAGGCGGCATCGGTAATCTGTGTGATCTGGGAAAGTTCAGAGCGCCCCTCTCTGCGATCAGCCAGGCTGGAGGTGTTGGCGGCAAGGGCCCGCAATTGTTTGGCCTGGATTTCTCGTGAGTTCAATTCTTCCACAGCTGCATGAATCATGAATGATTCATAGTCTGAAAAGCCTGCTTTGCTAATCAGGTTCATAAGAAGTTTTTCAGAGGTTTCCAGATCGTCTTGTGTCTTCTCAAAATTTGAAACTTCAGAGTAGATATCTTGAACGCTTTTGAAAAGAGCTGATGAGGGTTTAAAACGTATTGATAGATAGCCATCATTTAACGGAAACGCCAAAGCAAAAACCCAGTAATAGTTGCCATTACCGGCCATGTTTTTCACATAAGCGCAGATGGGTTTGTCTTTTTTCAGAGTGTCCCAGAAAATTTTGAAAACACTTGCTGGCATGTCGGGGTGGCGAACAATGCTGTGGGGGGCATTCAGAAGAGTTTCTTTTGGATAGACACTGACCCGCACGAACACGTCATTGCCGAAGCGGATAACGCCGCGTTTGTCTGTGACCGAAAAGAAGAGTTCGTTAAAATCAAAAGGACTTTCAGTCAGATTTGCAGTTGGCTTTTTCATAAGCAATATTAGCTCATGAGTGTGTGGGATTAGACACTCTAGAAATGACCTTTTTCGAAAAGACTAGTGGAAGGTGACGTATGAAAAACCAGTGAAAATGAGTATCCTCTTAATTGAGAAAAAATTCCATGAGAGTTGGTCATATTGCCCCCTCTAATCAAGTCATAGGATGAGTCCTTGCCAAATGGCCACAAGCTTTATATCCAGTGGGCATGAAAAAGAACCTTGTATTTACCATTCTAAGTTTGTTCCTAGGCCTTCAAAGTCATGCGGCGGTTTTGCACTTCTACAGCAACCCCCGAGTGCCTCAGCCACTTTTTCATGTGACCTTGGAATACAAGTCCTTTGTGTATGAGGCCGATACGCGTGAAGGCGGTCGTCGCTTGCCAGTGGGACAGGATGTTCATGGGCCCGCTGATATCAACATTGAAATTCCAGATGCCTTGGTAAACGAAGAGGCTCTTGCAGCACAGATGGGTTTGCCTTTTGATTATAATTTTATCTGGGACAACAACAAGACTTATTGCTCAAAGTTGGTGGGGAAGGCGTTGAATATTTCTCCACAGCCAATGAGTTTTGAAGGCACTCATTACTTGAAATACTATCCGAAGTGGGCCGAGCGCCATGATCCAGGTTTATCACCGGATCAGATTTATGAGTTCGGCCTTAAGCATGCCGTTCGTGTCAGCCGCCGTGCTCTCTAGTTTTTACGGCGGTTCTGTTACCTTTTGTTAGAAGTTCTTTCAGTAGCTTTTCATTAAAACTCATAAGTTGAAGTTTGTTTAAGAGCGTCTTATTCATGGCGCTTCTAAACCAACGAAAGAGGAACTTATGAGATTACTTACTCTGACCGCTTTGATGATTGTTTCATTCCAGGCGGCTCAAGCTGACAGCATTAAATGGCTAGGTCAATTCCCTAAGGAACAAGCGCAACCGGTGGTTGAGTTGTTTAACTCTGAGTACGCTCAAGAGGCGGGATTCACGGTCGAGTATTCTTCATCGGATGCGGACGTGAATGAACTTCTGGCGGGTGTCGACAACAAGAAGGCAGATTTGGTTCATTTGAAGGACGCAGATCTATTGAACATTGTTTCTGTGAAGGGTTTGACGACAGATCTGAATGCAGACACTTTGACGATTCTTCCAAATCATCTGCGCGATACGAGCAACCAATGGGCCGGCCTTTTAAAACGTGCCCGTATCATCTATTACAATTCAGATTATGTTTCTGCGGCAGATGTTCAGACCTATGAATCTCTTGGTGACGCGAAATTCATCGACAAACTTTGCCTTCGTCAGAAGAAAGCTCAATACACTATGAGCTTTAATGCATTCCTATTAGGTTCATGGGGTGTAGAGAAAACAACTCGCGTGTTGAATGCATGGGCTGTTAACAGCGAAACAATCCCATTGATTGAAAAGGATCTTGAGGGAGTTATTCAAACTGTTGAAAGCGGCAACTGCTGGGTGGGAGTGGCTAACACTTACTACTTCATGAGACATCTTAAGGCTGTCCCTAACACAAAAATCGTGGCAGTTATGCCGAATCAAAACGATATTGGCGCCCATGTGAATGTCGACGGCATCACAATCCTGAAGTCTTCAGGCAAGCAGGCTCAAGCTCAGGTTTTTGCTAAATGGTTGTTGTCAGAGAAAGCTCAGGCAACCTTAAGCCAAATCACTGACAAGTTTCCGGCAAATCCAAAGGTGATCTCTTCGTCATTGCAGAAAACTTTTGGGCCTTTTAAGGAAAACACCACTTTTGATCTGAGTCGCATCACGGGATTGAAAGCAGAAGCTCTGGAAATCGCAACGGATGCGGGGCTTCAGTAGTATTCTCGTACAGTCGCCCTCAAAAAAAGAAACCCACAGTTCAAAGCTGTGGGTTTTTGCGTTTTTGAAAGGGATGCCGGGTCTAGTGTGCCTTATTGGACGCAGGCTCTTTGTATTCAGGGGTCAGCTTGCCTCGGTGGCACATGTAGCAAGTCGCTTCCGGCCCCTTTTTTCCGTCGAAGCCGTTATCTTTCAGCATTTGCGTGATTTTTAAGTGCTCCCGGCTAACCTTGAAGGACTTTTTCTCATCACTCGCGAAATTTTGGACATTATGGCAGGCGGTGCAGGTCACCCCGAGTTCCCGGGATATAGTCACCATTTGTTCGCGGATCTTTTCTTCTTTTGTAACGAACTTGGTGACCGACTCAGCCCCGCTGGAGGTGGTCATCAAAAGAAGGCTGATACAGAGGGAAATTGCGTTTAAAGTGCGCTGCATAAATACTAGCTTCCTAGACACCTCGCCAGAGATCAAGCTCGAGATGCGGAAGCCCTGGAAATCTTGACTGCATCTGGACCGAAGTGTAATTTTCTAGAGTGTTTTTCAGACAGATGGAGCCAGTAAATGAAAATTAAGCATTGTGAAGATCTCAATACTCTTGTCAGCCTCAGTAAACGTCGTGGCTTTGTATTCCAATCTAGTGAGATCTACGGTGGTCTTGGTAGCTGCTGGGATTACGGTCCTTTGGGCTCTTTGATGAAATTGAATGTGAAGCGCGCTTGGTGGAATGCCATGACCCGCAGACCTGACATTGTGGGACTGGATGCTGCAATTTTGATGCATCCAACGGTGTGGAAAGCTTCGGGTCACGTGGATGGTTTTTCGGATCCATTGGTGGACTGTAAAGACTGTAAAACTCGCTTCCGTGCGGATAACACAGACTCTTATCTTCAGCATAAGAAATGCCCTAACTGCGGCAGCAAAAACCTGTCTGAAGAAAGAAACTTCAATTTGATGTTCAAAACTCATATGGGCCCGTTGGAGGATTCAGCGAGCGTGGTCTATTTGCGTCCTGAAACGGCACAAGGTCACTTTGTGAATTTCTTGAACTGCCAACAGTCTTCTCGTTATAAAATTCCATTTGGTATCGCGGCGATTGGTAAATCATTCCGCAATGAGATCACTCCAGGGAACTTTATCTTTAGAACACGTGAGTTCGAACAGATGGAAATGCAGTATTTCGTGAAACCAGGGACTGATGAAGGCTTCTTCAATCAGTGGAAAGAAACGCGTTGGAATTTCTATATCAAATACGGCATCAAGAAAGAAAACTTGCGCTTCCACGATCATGAAAAACTGGCGCATTACGCTCGTGCAGCGACAGATTTCGAATACAAGTTCCCAATGGGCTTCTCTGAGTTGGAAGGTATTCATAACCGTTCAGACTTCGACTTGACTCAACATATGAAGTTCTCTGGCAAGAGCCTTGAATACTTCGATGAAGCGAACAAGGAAAAGTATATCCCTTACGTTATTGAAACCGCGGTGGGTTGCGATCGTCTGTTCTTGGCGTTCTTGTGTGATGCTTATCGCGAAGAAATTACGACAGATGAAGCGGGTAAAGAGGACGTGCGTATTGTCTTGGGTCTTCACCCGGAAATTGCTCCTTACAAAGTTGCTATCTTGCCTTTGTCTAAAAAAGAAGAGCTGACTTCAATTGCCGACAAGCTTCGTAATCAAGTTGCTGAAGATTTCGATGTGACTTATGACGAAACGGCTTCGATTGGTAAACGCTACCGTCGTCAAGATGAGATAGGAACTCCATTCTGCGTGACGGTCGATTTCGAAACTATCAACGATCAGGCCGTGACAGTTCGTCACCGTGATACGATGGTTCAAGAGCGCATTCCAATGTCTCAGTTGAATGCTTATGTCGCTGGGAAAATGAAGTCGTTCTAGTTCTCGGAATAAGAATCGAAAAATAAAAAAAAGGCTCTGTGTTGAACAGAGCCTTTTTTATTTTGAAGAGACTGAGCGAAGACTACTCCAGATAGACGTTGGTGTCGCTGCCGTTGAAGGCTTTATATAAAATTCCACTCAGGACACTGCCGGGTTGTGCCGGGCAGGCGCCGTTATTTTTTGGCAAAGTGACACCCATGCTGATGTCATCAACATCGAGAGGGCAGGCATAGTGCGAATTAAGCATTGAGTGGGGTGCTGAGAAATCCAGAGTCACAGTGCAAGTAGTGTCGTTTTCAGCGAGGATCTTGCCAACATGAGCAATCACCTGGGCCTCGAGCTGAGCGCATTCGGCATGGGCAAAAGAAGCGGAAAAAAGTAGCAAACCAAGGACTAATGACTTCATCGGAACCTCCTGTTTTGTGGTGAGCAAGGTCTAGCACATGTGCTCCAGGGCGTCTGTTTAGATCCGGTCAGGATTGTAAGTAGTGAATTTTTCACCTGTTCTGGGATGTTTCAGGTTTCGTTCTGTTCTGGAATGTCAGCTCTAATAACTCAACGCAAAAGTCTGGATAATTTTTCATTGATATTAAGGGCTTAGCCATGTTTTATACCCTAAAGCGCATCGTAAATTCTGGCTAATAAAGGGAGACTTATGCACCAGAACCAAGCATCTGAAAAACCAACGACAAAGTCAGCTATTCCACAAAAATTTGTCTATTTCTTCGCAGCCGGTGAATCTGAAGGCAACGCGGGAATGAAGAACATTCTTGGCGGTAAAGGGGCGAATCTTGCGGAAATGACTTCGTTGGGAATTCCGGTTCCTCCGGGCTTCACAATTTCAACCGAGATCTGCACGCACTTCTACGAAGAAGGCGGAAAGTTGCCTGACTGGGTTCGTCCGAATGTGACGGCCGCAATGGCAAAAGTAGAATCCAAAATCGGCAAAAAATTTGGCGATGCGAACGATCCTTTGTTGGTTTCTGTTCGTTCGGGTGCTCGCGCTTCTATGCCGGGCATGATGGATACTATTTTGAATCTTGGCTTGAACGACCAAACTGTGGAAGGCCTTGCGAAGTCTTCAAACAATCCACGTTTCGCTTGGGATTCGTATCGTCGTTTCATTCAGATGTACTCTGATGTGGTAATGAACGTAAATTCATCTCTTCTTGATGTGACGATGGAAGACCTGAAAGAAGAAAAGCACTACAAGCTTGATACCGACATGACCGTCGATGATTTGAAACTTCTTGTGAAGAAGTTCAAAGAATTGATTTTGCAGATGACAGGTCGCTCATTCCCTGCGGATCCTTGGGAACAACTCTGGGGCGCGATCACAGCGGTATTCCACTCTTGGAACACGCCACGTGCGATCACTTATCGTGACTTGCACAGTATTCCAGTAAGCTGGGGAACAGCAGTTAATATCCAGTCCATGGTTTTCGGAAATATGGGTGAGGACTCAGCGACAGGGGTTGCGTTTACACGTAATCCTTCAACGGGTGAAAAAGCTTTCTACGGTGAGTTCTTGATCAATGCTCAAGGTGAAGACGTGGTGGCGGGTATTCGCACTCCGCAGCCGATCACCAAAGTGGCGGCGGCGGCTTCCGGGATGTTGTCTTTGGAAGAGGCTCTTCCAGAGGCTTATGGCCAGCTTGTTGATATTTATAAAAAATTGGAAACTCACTACCGTGATATGCAAGATATCGAGTTTACAATTGAGCGTTCTAAATTGTGGATGCTGCAAACTCGTAATGGGAAGCGCACGGCAGCTGCGGCTTTGAAAATTGCTTGTGACATGATCGATGAAAAGTTGATCACAGAAGAGGAAGCAATTCTTCGCTTGGATCCACAGGCATTGGATCAGTTGCTGCATCCAACTCTGGATCCAAAAGCGCAAAAAACTTTGTTGGCGAAAGGTTTGCCGGCATCTCCAGGCGGTGTGAACGGTCAAATCGTTTTCACCTCTGAAGAGGCGGTTCTTTGGAAAGAACAAGGTAAAAAAGTGATCTTGGTTCGCGTCGAGACTTCTCCGGAAGACATCGCGGGCATGATTGCGGCTCAGGGTATTTTCACAACTCGCGGAGGAATGACGTCGCATGCGGCGGTTGTTGCGCGTGGTATGGGTAAATGCTGCGTGGCGGGTTGTGGTGAAGTCGATGTCGACTACAGAACTGAAACCATGAAAGTGAAAGGCTACGTTCTTAAAAAGGGCGATGTGATCACTTTGGATGGTTCAACAGGTGAAGTTTATTTGGGTGAAGTGAAAACGATCGAACCTAAATTGGACGGAACCTTTGAGCGTGTGATGAAAATCGCCGACCAGTTCCGTAAATTGAAAGTTCGCACAAATGCTGACACTCCGAAAGACGCGCAAACTGCGAAAAACTTCGGAGCAGAAGGCATCGGTCTTTGCCGTACTGAGCATATGTTCTTCGGCGCGGATCGTATCGACTCTGTTCGTGAAATGATCATCGCTGATAATAAAATTGATCGCGAAAAAGCTTTGGCAAAATTATTGCCGATGCAGCGTGATGACTTCTATCAACTCTTCAAAATCATGGACGGTCTTCCGGTAACAATTCGTTTGTTGGATCCACCTCTTCATGAGTTCGTACCTCACACAGATGAAGAGACTAAAGAACTTGCTGTACGTATCAACACAGACTTTGAACGTCTGCGTTCTAAAGTGAAAGCATTGCATGAGTTCAATCCGATGTTGGGTCATCGTGGCTGCCGTTTGGCGATCACTTACCCAGAGATCTATATCATGCAGGTTCGTGCAATCGCTGAAGCGGCTTGCATGATGATGGCGGAAGGTAAAAAGCTTTCAGCTCCTGAAATCATGATCCCATTGGTGGCGACGGACAAAGAACTTGAAATCCTTCGTGCTCAAGCAGAGCAGGAAGTTAAGAAGGTTCAAGTCGAGAAGAACATCAAATTCGAATACCATATCGGAACGATGATTGAACTTCCTCGCGCCGCTTTGACAGCAGATGCAATCGCAGAACATGCCGATTTCTTCAGCTTCGGAACGAATGACCTGACGCAAACGACTTTGGGATTGTCTCGTGACGACTCGGGCCGTTTCTTGGGGTCTTACGTTTCTCAAGGCATCTTGGCGCAAGATCCATTCATGTCGATCGATCAAGTTGGCGTGGGGGCTTTGGTGAAAATGGGCGTGGACTTCGGTCGTCGCACAAAACCAAGCTTGAAGATCGGCGTGTGCGGTGAGCACGGTGGTGATCCGGATTCTATTGAGTTCTTCCACAAGGCAGGACTTGATTACGTTTCATGCTCTCCATTCCGCGTACCAATCGCAAGATTGGCGGCAGCCAGAGCGTCTCTTCTAACGAAGAAGCTTCACTCTTAAAGTCGGCGCAC
The DNA here is from genome assembly GCF_029531655.1 of Bdellovibrio svalbardensis. NCBI lineage: Bacteria > Pseudomonadati > Bdellovibrionota > Bdellovibrionia > Bdellovibrionales > Pseudobdellovibrionaceae > Bdellovibrio > Bdellovibrio svalbardensis. The sequence continues at coordinate 49,536 of NZ_JANRMI010000005.1, read as the reverse complement.
AAAGCTTGAAGATTTTTATAATGAAAAGGGAGTCGAAAGACTCCCTTTTTTTGTGCAAAGCATGGCAAAAAGGTACGGCGTACCTTTATTGGCAAGATTCTGTGGCTTTTGGGTTTTCTTGTTTTGCCAGGGCTTCGCAGGTCGCTGGAACTTTCTTGCCGAGCTGTGCGTGAATCTGAAGGGCGCGATAGAGATCTGCGGAGTGCGGGTCTTTGTTATCTGAGTTCTTAAGGCTTAAAGTTTGATTTGAAGCCGCGAAGAAACAGCCCATGTTTTCAGTGTTGAGGCGTTCGTTCTTAGCCAGCTCTAGCATGGTTTTACTAGAGAACCAGTCTGCAAAGTCTTCTCCAGCATAGATTGAGGATGGTTGTTTGTCTTTCACACATATTTGCTGGTTGCCGAAACCCGTGCTGAACTGATCGGCGATATGACCCAGTTCATGTGCCACGATAGCCATGCCGACTGCTGGGTATCTAACCGAGAGCCAGCTGACTTTGACGGAAGCTTCTGTTGAAAGAGTTTTGTCAGAGACATTCAGATCAATCATATTGCCGCAAAGATAGTTGTTATCCTGTGGAAGCGATGACGTGATGACCGCCAAAGTAAACATGGTCGCATCATCGTAGTTCAATGTGCGAGCAGCTTCGTTGGGTTCATAGAGCATGTCAGATTTCAAAGTATGGACCCAGGATTTCGTAACTTCAGTGGGAGTTTTCGGAAGATCAAAAGTCGCCGCCATAATTTTGTTATAGGCCGGGTCTTGAGTCCCAACCAAAGCAGCGGCTTCCTTGCGAACCAGTTCGATTTTTGCTTTGAATGTTTGAAGCTGTGAATCTTGAGGGTAAAGATTCAAAGTTTGGTAATAGCTTTTTTCACAACTTGCAATGACGGCCTCTTGCGAGCCCATTCTTTGGCGCAGGTTCGCTTTCACCGTGGAATTTTGATAGATTTTTATGAGATCCTCAGACTTCAATTGAACCTGGGCGAGGCTCTTGGCGCCAGGGCCGGAGATAAAGAATTCGAACAGGCGAATGCCATAACCGGATTCAGAGATCGCTTCGAGATCATCGGAGGTCAGTGCTTCCTGATGAACCGCCTTTTGAAGACTGATGTTATCAACATTCATAATGGAGCCGCCCAGGGCTTTGTTAAGCTCGGCTTGAACTGTTTGGATATAAGTGGCCTCTGACAGTGCAGCGGATTCAATGGTCTTATCCTTATAGAGGGCCTGCAAATAGCTAGCGCCTTTTTTTACGGTGTAAGAATTCTTGGCTTTTTGGAAATCTGTCGCCAGAAGAAGGTTCATCGCCTCTTTCGAAACATCTTGTCCGAGCATTTCTGGCTTTACCAAAAGCATGACGGTCTTCACGGTTTGATCCTGAGCAGGATTTAAAACGACATTTTGGAAGTTCTTCTCTGTGGCTTCGAGGCGGGCTAAGCGCACCTCGGCAAGCTTCTGTGCATTTTTTGATTTTTCAGTCAGCAGGGGAAGTAAGTTCTTCGTGAAATAGTCTTTCATTCCCGGGCCGGGAGTTTCTTTGTCTTTTAATAGAGTCAGAATCTCAGGAACAGTATTGTCCTTACAGATCTCGTTGTAACATTGGTCAGCGAGAGTGGTGCCAGTCTTCTTTTGAAAGCCTTTGCTTTCAATTTTTTCAGAAGTCTTCGCATCGACTGTTCCACCGGCAGTTCTTTTGATAATAGGACGGCCAGCCGCTGTATCTTCTTTGCAGCCCGTTAAAGCCAGAGCTCCCGCCGTCAGAATGCTTCCAAGAAATAGCAAATGCGCATGTCTCATTTTGAGAAACTCCTTCTTTGGCTTTACACCTGTCAAAGATGTGACAGCAACTTCTCATAGGTTCGAACGAGAGAAGTCGTTGAGTGTGTTGCCATTTATATAGAGCAGAAGAAGTGCCAGAGTTCCGAAGGTACGCCGTACCTTTTTGAGGCTCGCCGCGTAAAAAATTGAGTATGACGCGATGGCGCCACTAAATACGGTCGGTGGGAATTTCTGCTTAACTTTTCAGCGATTGAAGGACTTTTAATAGCCTGTGGTTGACATAGTTGCGGAGTGTGGCGAGATTGAAATGGCCTTTGGTCTAGCTAGACTTTTAGCTGGGTGAAAGGGTTTGTCAGAAGGACCAACTTCTTACAATTTGAGGGGCAACTCAAGAGGGGAATAGACCTTGAGAATTAAAAAAATTGAACTATGTGGTTTCAAATCGTTCAAAGATCGCACTGTGATCCATTTCGATTCCGGTATTACGGGTATCGTTGGACCTAATGGTTGCGGTAAATCAAACATCGTAGATGCCTTAATGTGGGTTATGGGTACGACCTCCGCAAAGGATCTTCGTGGTTCTCAGATGACTGACGTTATCTTCGGCGGTGCTGAAGGTTACGCGCCACTGGGCATGTGTGAAGTGTCTTTGACTCTGGAAAATGATGGCGGAGCTTTCCCGGCGAAGTACATCAAACACTCAGAGATCATGGTGACTCGTCGTCTGCATAGAAACGGTGAAGGCGAATACTTCCTCAATAAAGAACCTGCTCGTTTGAAGGACGTGCAAGAGATCTTTATGGATACGGGTGCCGGTTCCAAAGGTTTCTCTATTATCGCTCAAGGTATGATCGGTAAGATCATCACTGCGAAACCTGAAGACCGTCGTATGCTTATCGAAGAAGCGGCCGGTATTACGAAGTTCAAAGCTCGTAAAAAAGAATCTCAACGCAAGTTGATCTCTACAGATCAAAACCTCGTGCGTTTGCAGGACATCATTGGCGAATTGAAACGCCAAATCGATTCTTTGCAAAGACAGGCACAACGTGCTGAACGTTACCGCAATATCAAAAACCAAATCGAAGATTTGGATCTTTGGTTGTCTTCAGCTCAATATATGGAATTGAAACGCGCGGCTGATGAAGCTCAAGCGATCTTCAATGAAGCGCAAAGCATGGAAGTGGAAGGGGAATCCAACCTTTCAACTCTTCAAGGCCAACTGGAAGTTTTGAAATTGCAAATTCTTGAAAAAGAAAAAGCAGTTGAAGAACAACAAATCGAATTCTATGCAAAACAGTCCACTGTTCAAAAGAAAGAGATGGAGATTCAAGAACTCCGTTTTGAAATTGAACAAGCTCGTCGTAATGAACAGATGACAGGGACGATTCTTCAGGAACAGCAAGCTCGTCAGGAACTATTGAGCCGAGACAAGGCGCAATTGGACTCTCAAGTTGCTGAGCTTAAAGAAGAGGCGGAAACTCTTACCGCTTCATTCACTGAAAAGAACGAAATCTATCAAAATTCGAACTCTCGTATTACGGAAGTTGATGAAGAATTGACGACGAAACGTCGTGAGTTGTTCGCGGTAGGTCAGTCTGAGTCTTCTTTGGATGCTCGCGTGAATTCATTGAACGCGCAAATCTCTGATTTGTCTGAGCGTCAATCGAACGAACAGGAAGTTTTGAACGAACTGCGTGAAAAACAAGTTGAGTTCGAAGCTCGTCGTAAAAAAGTATTTAATGAATTGGATAAAGAACGCCAAATGCAATTGGATTTGGCAAGTGACGTGGATTCATTCGAAGCCAACAAGAAAATCTTGGCGGAATCTGCGGCAACTAAGAAAATTGAAGTTGAATCATTCAAAGATTCTTTGAATGAAGTGGCTTCTCGTTTGTACGGCCTTGAAAACCTTCAAAACAACTTCGAAGGTTTCCAAGAGGGCGTAAAACAAGTCATGCTTTGGCAGAAAACTCGCACTCAGGAATTGATGGCGGACGGGTCCGTTGTGACTCACTTCCAACCGGTTTCTGAAGTTGTGGAAGTTCCAGCTGAATACGAAGTGGCAATGGAAGCGGCTTTGGGCTCACGCCTGCAAATGCTTTTGTCTTCTGATGCTGGCATCGCGATGGATGCTGTGACTCACTTGAAAGAAAACAAGTCAGGTCGTTCAAGCTTCATGTCTGCTTCTGACAGCGCTGTTTCATTCCATCGTGCTCAAGCACCTTTGAACGAAGCCGGTGTTCAGGCGATTTTGAAAGATGTTGTTCAGGCCGCAGATAAGTTCAAAGGCACAGTGGCATACATGCTCGACGGTGTGGCGATTGTTGATTCAATCCGCACCGCTTTGGCTCTTCGCCCTAAGTACGAAGGTTGGACTTTCGTTACTCAAGATGGCGACACTTTGACAGCTGACGGTGTTTTGACAGGTGGTTCTTCTGAATCTGCGGACTCTGGCGTTTTAAAACGTCGCCGTGAGATCAAAGAATTGTCAGAAAAGAAAGACGAATTCGCTGGAAAATTGCAATTGGCTCAATTGTCTTTGAAGAAGACAGAAGAACAATTGAATAACGTTTTGAACGACTTCGAAGGCGCTCAAAAACGTAAAATGGATCAGGAAATCAAAGTTACCGAGTTGAGAAAAGACTTGGAGCGCGCGGAAAATGAGTTGGTCAACGCACAAACTGCGGTTGAACGCCAAGAACGCGAACTTAAAAAGATCACTGAACAAGTTGAGCTGCAAGAGGCGAAACTTGAAGAGTTGAATGAAGCTTTGATGAACGCTCGCGAGAAAAAAGTTCTTCTTGAGACAGAAGTTGAAAGCTTGAATGCAGAGTTGAACTCAACTCGTATGGGCTTCGATGGTCTTCAGGCGGAAGTGACTGAACTTCAAGTGAAGTCAGCTTCTAAAACTCAAGAGTACACGGGTGTTTTGAGACAATTGGAAATGGTGACGAAGTCACTGAATGATCTTGATGCTCAATTGGCAAGAATGTCAGAAGAAGCTCAAGGTTATAACTCTCAAATGACTGAGAGCCAGTTGACTCTTGAAGAAAAGAAAATCGAATTTGAACGTCTTTTGGACGAAGTCGAGACCATGAAACTTGCAGTGGCTCGCACGAAAGACGAATACGAAGTGATGTCAGAAACTGTGCGCACGATTGAAGATGAAGCAATGTCTTCTCAACGTGCCCGCAATGAAAGACAGCACAAAATGAACGACTCTCAGTTGAAGCTTGAACAGGCTAAAATGAAAGAGCAGTACCTCATCGATTCAGTTCGTGAGCGTTACATGTTGAATCTTCCTGATGTGGTTGAGAAATATGCTGACCGTGAAGGTGACTTCCTGGAAGCCGACACTCAACTTAAAGAACTTCGCGAAAAATTGGCGAAGATCGGTGAAGTAAATCTTTCTGCAATTGAAGAGTACGAAGAAACAGCAACAAGATACGAATTCTTGACGAAACAACATGCCGATTTGACAGAAGCGAAAGATCAACTTCGTAAAGTGATCGATCGTATCAATAGAATCTGTTCTAAGCGTTTCAAAGAGACTTTCGATCTGGTGAACGACAGATTCACTCGCGTATTCCCAGTCCTCTTCGGTGGTGGTGAAGCGTGGTTGGAACTTGTTGAGGAAACTGAGAAAACTGAAGCGGGTATTGAAATCATCGCTCGCCCTCCAGGCAAAAAGACACAAAATGTGTCCTTGATGTCAGGTGGAGAGAAAGCTTTGACTGCGGTTGCGCTGGTATTCTCGATCTTCCTGGTAAAACCTTCCCCATACTGTTTGCTGGATGAGGTTGATGCTCCACTTGATGACGCCAACGTATTCCGTTTCAACGACTTGGTTCGTGAGATGGCAAAACGTTCGCAAATCATCGTAGTTACGCATAACAAACACACGATGGAAGTTGCGAAGAAACTTTACGGTGTGACGATGCAAGAGCGCGGTGTTTCTACAATGGTTTCAGTTTCATTGCAGGATATCCACTAAGACCACATCGAAAATGAATAAATTCAAAAAACCCAGGTGCAAAACACCTGGGTTTTTTCTTGTTAGCATACATGGATCAGAAGACTGGACTTTGCCTGAGCTAGGAATGACCCGGTACTTGGGATATCCTGAATTTGAAGGAGCATCCCATGGAAGAAGGTACGATCGTTCTTTTGGAAGATGACAAGAGTGCGAGAGAGATCATCTCTGACATGCTGGAGCGTGGTTTTCCCAAATTGAAGGTGGTGGCGTTTCAACGAGGGGATGATGCTCTGGATTTTCTCTTTGAAAGCAATGCGCCTGTTATAGGTATTGTTTCAGATCTGATGATGAAGGATTTTGACGGGATTGATTTTTTGGCGGCCATTAAGAAGCATCCGCGCTGGGCCTATCTGCCATTTATTTTTCTGTCAGGAGCGGACTACTCTGTGTTTCAAAACCTTATTAATCAATATAAGATTGCATCATTCCTGGCGAAACCAGTTAAAGAGGAAGTGCTGATTCAAAGTGTTCAAGAGCATTTTCTGCATCGTCGCCGTCGAGTCTCTTGATCTGTCATTTAAAAAATTAGGCAGCTCTGAAATCATCCAACGAGTGACTTTTTGGCAGTCGGATGACGAACCGGGTGTTTTCAGAATCCTTGTCATAGTAGAGGGTTCCATGGTGCGCATCTATGATGCCTTTGCTTATGCTGAGACCTAAGCCAGTGCCTTTGCCCACCGCCTTGGTTGTAAAAAAGGGCTCCATGAGTTTTCGTGACACCTCTTCAGGAACTCCGGAACCGCTGTCTTTCACCGAGATTTCAATCTCGCTTCCAAGATCCTGAACATTCAGTTCGACCCACTTTTTAGGCAGGGATTCAATCGCATCAAAAGAGTTGTTGAGCAAGTTCAGTACCACTTGCCCCAGTTGCACCGGTCGACAGGCAATCGCCATTTGGTAGTCAAAGGCATTCAGCCTGAGATCTATCTCATGGCTGCGGAAGCGAACCTGGCAGAGAGCCAAGGCATCGTCGAGGATGGACTTCACCGTTGTGTTTTCAAACGGGTCTGTAGAGCCATTGCGGGAAAAAGTGCGCAGGCCGTTTATTATTTTTGAAATCCTTAAAATAGTTGAGTCAATGGTCTCAAATTCCTGCTGCAACTGATTCGTCTCAGCGTGGCCTTGGTCACAGAGCCTGCGGATTTTTCGGGACTTGGCGGAGATGATCGCCAAGGGATTGTTAATCTCGTGGGCGATGCCACAGGCCATTTCACTCAGTGAAGCAAGGCGTGCAGCCTCCTCGGCTTGCTTCGATCTTTCCTCGACTCTTTTTTCCAACTCTGTGTTCAAAGTTGAAAGTTCATGATTGCGACGATCAATATCGTCAAAGAGTCCGGTGAGTGTTGCCCGCGCCTCGTCGAGAATGATGCCAATTTCATTGAGCTCATCTCCGGAATGCCAGTGAAAGCTGTCTTTCATTTCGCGTTTTCTCAATTTTTCAGCGTCACCGCGCAAGCGAAGGATTTTTGAAAGGAAGACGTATCGGATCAGAAGAAAGACAAAGAAGAGGGTGGCGCAAATTGAGAGAAAGGAAGTTGCCATGACCTCCATGGCAATAAAATATTTTTGACGGGTCTTTTCCTCCAGTGAGAAGTGAACGGAAAGAAACCCGATGGTGCGATTGTTGTGAGTTACTTTTGAATCATGCGTTTCAATTTCGGAGGCCTTTTTCATGTTCCAACTTGAAGATGAGTAATTTGCGAAAATCTTCATATTCGAATCGTAGACCACTATACCTTTGACGATGGGATTAAAAACTAGTCGTTCAACCAAGATTTGCCCGTCGGAGGAGAAGTTCCAAAGAGGTCCTTCCAAGCTTGTCGTCAAAGTCGTCAGAGTCTCATTCACGGTGGCATCAAAAGAGGCATCGACTTCGTTACAGCGACGTTGGTACTCAAATATTGCCTGACTTCCCATGGGACCCAAGATCCCGATGAAAACCACGACCAAAAGTTTGGTTGCGAGATCGAGGTTGTCAATGAGGCCATTAAATCGTTTCATCCTAGTGGCTATCGACAGAAATTCAAAAAAGCATTACGCTAAATGAACACGCAGGAGGAGTTGTGAGGATTCATCCGGTTGTTTCTGTCATATTCAAATTTACTCTGATTCTTTGTTCGCAGCATTCATTTGCTGACGAAATTAAAATTGCAGCCGATCCCTGGTGTCCTTTCTCTTGTGAATCTACGAATGAAAAACCCGGCGTTTTTCTTGATGTCGCCAAAAAAGTTTTTGCGGCTCATGGTCACCAGGTCACATATGAGAAAGTAAACTGGGCGAGGGCGGTGTCGGACACCAGAAATGGGAAGTTTGTTGCGATCGTTGGTGCATTGAAGCTTGATGCTCCAGATTTTATTTTTCCGGAAGAATCTTTCATTGATCAGAAATCATGCTTCTATGTTAGCAAGGGGAGTGCGTGGCGATATAAGGACATCTCTTCACTGAGTAATGTTCTGTTGGGAGCGGTCCAGGATTACACCTATGGTGAGCCGCTGGATGCATATATCGCCCGAAAGAAAAATGACTCTGCACGAATTGATTTTGTGGCTGGGGTGGGGACGACTGCGAAACTTTTAAAAAAGATGGCAGACTTGCGAAACGATGTGATCGTGGAAGACAAGAGTGTCGTCGATTATAATTTAAAAAATAATAGGGATCTTCAGGGAATAAAAATGCAGCTGGCGGGATGTTTGCCGTCGGCCCCAATGTATATTGCTTTTTCTCCTCGAAATCCAAAATCCAAAGAGTATGCAAAAATATTTTCCGAGGGACTTCGAAAAATGCGCAAAACCAAAGAGCTCGAAGCCATTTTTCAAAGTTATGGAATTTCAAGGGAAAAACCTTAGGTTCAGTGGAAGGTCCTATGAACTTAGATCGAAAGCTAAAAGGTAAAGATATCTTTATTGTATCTAAAAATAAGGATCTCCAACTGCGTCTTGCCGGGTTGTTTTTAGCCTATGAGGCAAGGGTTCGAGCCTTCTCGGATCAGGAAGACGTTATTTCGTCCATGGCACTGACCGTTCCGGATTTACTGGTCATGGAGGGAATGGGCTGTGAAAGAGTTTTTGAGCGCCGCAAGAGTGACCGAAAGCTTTTTAAATTGCCGATTTTAAATTTGGTAGAGGAAAGTGTTTCTGCAGACAAATTGAGAGGTATGGACTTCGAGGGTTGTGAGGTTCTATCTCTAAGCTTGGTGCCGGATACGGTGATCGTTGCGAGGTTGTTGAATCTGCTTTGTTGGAGTGAGATTGAGGTGCTGAAGGAGCAGATTGGCTTTTTTAAGCATGAACTTGTTAATGATCTTGCAGTTATTGACGGCAAGCTTCGAAAACTGCAAAGAATTTTCCCTGATATTTCTGAAAACGAAGCCTTTCAAACAATAATGGAACGTGTAGTAAAATTCGAAGAGACTTTGCAGCGCTTTAGTAGTTTAAGGCGCTGAGTTTATATAGACTAAGCGGCACTTTTCTTTTTATCCAGAATTGCTCGAATTGCCTCATACTCAAAAGGTTTTTTCAGTATGGCAGTGAAAGGGAATGTTGTTTTCATATTGAGCTCGCCAGTGACCAAAAATTTGGGAATTTCTGAGGGCATTTGTGTCGCCAATTCTTCGCCAGTAACTCCCGGCATGCGATAGTCCAGAAAAATCAAGTCTGGTGGGTTTTTCAGAATTTCGGCAAGGGCCAGTTTGGGATCCGAGAAAGTTTTGACAGTGATTCCAGGATCACTGAACTCATCAGCAAAGCAATCACACAGGACGGATTCATCATCAATAAAGAACACAGTCATTGGCATATCTGGCTTCTCGGACTCTTCCATTGAGATCTTAATAGAAAAGGAAAAAAGTGGAGCAGATATGAGCTGAGTTTAGAAAAAGCCCCGCGCGGGAGGAATCTCGCGCAGGGCCTACTGGAGGAGGGGTTACTCCGACAAAGTCGGAGTATGGAGGGTTACTTCACATACTCGATGAGAGCTTCATCGGCGAAACGAACTTTTTTGAGATTTTGGTATGAATCTTCGGAATGTCGATATCCCAAAGCGACTGTGGCGACAGATTTCCATCCCGTGCCTTCAAGGCCCAGGATTTTATCGTAAGCAGCAGGATCGAAGCCCTCCATCGGAGTTGCATCAATCTTTAAAAGTGCTGCCGTTTCTAACAAGAAACCCATGGCAATATACGCCTGACGTTGCGACCACACGCGGATCTTCTCTTCAGGAGCTTTCACTAAATTGTTCACCATCATTTCTTTGTATCCATCAAGTGCCTCGAGAGGGGCTCCACGGACTTCTGCGATGCGATTGATATACTTCTGAACAAAAGCCTCATCCATAGTTTCTTTATAGAGGAACACCACATAGTGGCTGGCATCTGTGACTTGGGTTTGCCCCCAAGAGACCGGCTTAAGTTGCTCACGCACAGCAGGGTTCTCGATAACTAAGAACTTCCAAGGCTGAATGCCATACGAAGAAGGCGCCAGGGTCAAAGAATCAGTCAGAGTCTTCCAATCTTGGGCTGATATTTTTTTAGTGGAATCAAATTTCTTCGTAGCGTAACGCCACTCGAGGGCTTCTTGGATTTTTGCATGTGTCATTGAGGGTCTCCTATTCCTTTGCATGTCTTGGGGCTGCCTTTGAGGCGGACTAATAGTCAAATAGCTTAATGTGCCTAACATGAACACAATATGCAGGAGGTTTCTTTTAAATGCAACAGTTAAAGTTACAATTAAGGAAAACTCATGAAATGGAGTCAATTGGGCGCTGTTATGTCCCTGATATTGTTTCTTTTTGATTCCTGCGCTATACTTTGTCCCATGTTAGATCAACGTTTCGCCGCCTCAGTCCATATAATGACCCTCCTGGCATACAATGCCGGGGAGTTGATGACGTCTGAGTATTTGGCAAAAAGCATTCGTACAAACCCCACGGTGGTACGTCGTCTTTTGGCAAAGATGGTTGAGGCGGGACTTATAGAGTCGTTTAAGGGAAAGGCCGGGGGAGTTCGCATGGTGAAGTCTCCCAAGGAAGTATCTTTGAAAGATATCTATAAGGCCGTTTCCAATAAGGCATTGATCAATTGTCGTGAAAGCGAACCCCAAAAACTCTGTGCAGTGAGCTGTTCGATGAAGAATATATTCAGCGAAGTTGCTCAAGGCCTTGAGAACAGCTCCATGACCTATTTATCTAAGATCAAACTTTCTGATCTCACCGCAAAAGTTTAATTCCTAACAATGAATGATGCGAACGACGCTATTGAAGCAAACCTCGATCCTCGCGTTCTAGAAATTCATGATAAAGCCTGTGAGCAGGGGCAAGAGTCCTACCTCGACCCCGCAACCGGCTATTTGGTGTTCACAAAACTCTTTCATTTGAAAAGAGGCCACTGTTGTAATTCGGGTTGTCGTCATTGTCCTTGGAAAAAAGATAGACAATCTACGGACAAATGAATCCACTTCCTTTCGAACATTTGTAGTGTGTAAAGTTATTCGCCATTCCGACGAAAAGAAACATACAGGTTTCTGTTTTTGGGACGAACGAATTGGTTCCAAGCCTGCTATTCTTTAGTTTAGGTGGGGTGTGTTTGTTATGGCGTTTAACTATGAAAAACACAAAGAAAGTCATTCTCAGGACAGTTTTTGGACCTCGTATTCAGACCTTTTCTTAGGTCTGAGCACGATTTTTTTGCTCTTATATGTGGTCTCAAGTCTCAGGACGGGAACGGACGCTTTGCGAAGTCAGGTTGAGAATCAGAAGCTCACGATGCAAGTCGAAGAGTTGGAGCATCAGCTTAAGATGTATGAGTCAGTCAAGAATGACTACTTAGCCAATCAGGCTCCGAAGGACGAAGTGCAGGAGTACCAGGAACTTATGGATAAGTTGACTCTTCTTCAAGAGGACACCAAGACAGAAAAAGATCGTCTTGTGAAGGAAGCCTTGGAGAACGAAAAAAAGGTCAAAGCTCTTAATAAGTACCAACAAATGGTACGCAATGTTTTGAATTCGAACAAGATGGCGAAATCAAAAATCCTGAATCGTGATGATCTTATCAAAGAGCAAGACGTCGAAATCGAAACCAAAGAAGGTCAGATTACGACTTTGCAGAAAGATGTTGAAACCAAGAAACAGCTGATTGCCCAAGGCGAAAAACAGATTCAAGAGACACAACAGGCTTTGCAAAAACGTCTTGATGAGATTCGTGCAGCCTACAAGATGAATAAAATGACGAAGGCCCATTTCGAAAAAAGAATGGCCCAGGTTAGAAGTGATGCTCACCAAAAGGTGACCGCTCTTTCAAATGCCAATGCTCAGTATCAAGCACAACTTCAACAAACCAATGCACAGTTGGGTCAAACTCAAGGCGAGTTGCAAAAGACTCAGGGTATGCTGGCTCAGAAAGAGGGCGAGGCGCGTGGCCTTGAAGGAAAACTGGGTGAGGCGAAAGGTCAGTTGGGCGCCGCTCAAGGGCAGTTGGCAAATGCCAAGGGTCAGTTGGCCGCAACTCAAGGCAAGCTGGCATCCACCGAGGGGCAGCTCAATTCAACTCGCGGGGCTTTGGATGCCACCAAGGGGCAGTTGAATGCCACTATTGGAAAATTGAATTCGACGGAAGGTCAATTGAACGCCACACAGGGGCAGCTCGCAAAAGCCAAAGCAGAAATTGAAGCGCGTAAGTCAGTAGCGGGAGAGATCCAAAAAGGTTTCGCCAAAGCGGGGGTTAAAGCGGACATTGATTTGCAAACTGGCGATGTGGTTTTAGATTTTGGCCAGGCTTATTTTGAAAGTGACTCAGACCGCCTGAAATCGGAAATGAAAGGCGTGTTGGAAAAAGCGATGCCGATCTATTCCCGTTCACTTTTCGGCAATCCGAAAGTGTCAGATAAAATTTCCGCAGTAGAAATTATCGGATTTGCTTCGCCAACTTATCAGGGTCGTTTCATTGATCCGCAAAGTGCAAAGCCAGAAGACAAGCAGGCTTTGAAGTACAACATGGATTTGAGCTATCGCCGTGCGAATTCCATCTTTAGTTATATGCTCGATGAGCAAAATATGAAGTTCGATCATCAAAGAGAATTGCTTGCAAGAATGAAGGTCTCGGGACGTTCATTCTTGGAAGTGATGAAGGTGCCGAATCGCAACATCGCAACGGCGGCTGAGTTCTGTAAGCAGAACGACTGTAAGAAGGCACAAAGAGTTATTATTCGTTTTAGTATGGATACAAAGAAATAAAGGTGGGTGGGTTGTGAATAAGAAGATTGCAGCAGAATATTTTATCTTGATCCTGCCATATGCGATGGCAGCAGTGTTTGTCGCAGGCTTATTTTTCCGTGCGATGATTTACTACACAGTTCGTCGTCATGAATGGTTTGCGAAAGAATTTGAAAAACGTGTGAATCGTTTTATTGAATCTGAAATCCCTGGCAAAGTGAATGATGTTTCTTTTTATGTTTTGGCGAAAAAGACCCTAGAACGCACCTATTACGAGGTGTTTGAGATTCGCGATCGCATGAAACGACGCCGTCCAGATGCTGTTATGGCTGCCAGTGACAGGGTCTTTTTGGTGCGCCAAGGCTGTGCTTGGCTGGTGAAGGATATTTTGAAACAAGTGAAGTTTCTGAAGTGGAGTGAGAACAATCCGAAGCTTCTTAACATCACGAAAGCCACTTTCCAGCACAATCCTTGTTTTAATCGTGTGTTCGGCATTCTGCCGATGACCGGTTTGAATGATTTGATTTCCATTCTTCCAGGTCTTTTTGTGGTAGCCGGTATCTTGGGAACCTTCATCGGTATCGCCGGAGGTTTATCAGAGTTGGGCACTATGAACCTGCAGGATATGGAAAACACCAAAAATGTGATGGATCGCTTCCTTCATGAGATCTCGTATGCCATGGGAACTTCGATCGCAGGTATTATTTTTTCATTATTGGCTCATATCACGAATGTGATTTTTAGCCCGGAAAGATCTTACGTTTCGATGATAGATCGTTTTGAAAGTGCATTGGATCTTCTGTGGTACAGAAGTGATAATAACAAATATCCTGAGCATGAAAGACCTTTTGACGAGCATCGTGATGCGGTCGAGGCCTTGGCAGAGGATGCCTTAAATAAAGAAATTGGAAAAGCCACGACGGCAGCGGTGGCTCGAGGAGCTTAGTTTGAATACGTTTACGGTTACAATCTATCGCAAAGATCAAGTGCTTACGAAAGTGGTGAACAAGGACTCGTTCACCATTGGTCGTTCATTGGATTGCGATATCTCCATTAATGAAACCTTGATCAGTCGTGTTCACTTGGTCGTGAGTCGACGTTGGAATCAAATTTGGATTGAGGATAAAAACTCCTCCAATGGAACGTTCATTAACGGAACACGGATTGTGCAAAGTACTCCCGTAAATGTGGTTACCGCTGACAGAATTCAGCTCGGTAAATCAGAATATATCCTTGCCATTGATCTTAAAACCGAGGAAGTCCCTCCAGAAATGGAGCTGCCAAAACTTCCTCCGGAAAAAGAGCCGGTCTTGGAAGAGCCTAAGGCTGACGTGGAAGTTGCTCAGCCTTCTTTGGCGCCTTTTCAAGCTGAAAAGATCTTGCATGAAGCAAAACGTAAAGCCGCACAGATTATCCTGGAAGGGGAGACTCAGGCCGAGAAACGGGTGCAAGTCATTTATCAAAAGGCCCGCGATGCTCAATCCCAAGGCGAAATATTCTATCAAACCCGCATGTCAGAGGCCCATAAAGAGGCCGACGCAATTCTTGCGGACTTTCAACGCCAAGGTCATACCCTGCTTCACGAGGCCCGCACGATGGCTCAGGAAATACGTGAAGAAGTTGACGTCTATGTTCAGACATTGAAAGAGAAAACCCGCGGTGATGTCGAGAATATTATTTCCGAGGCGACCCTGCAGGCTGAACGATTGAAGGTGGAGGCGTTGGATACGGCTCGTGCCAATGGTCAGCAGGAAATAGAGGTGCTTCTTAAGAAGGCCCAGGAAGAGGCGGATCGTATTGTGGAGGCCTCAAAGCTGCAGGTGGTGGAAATTCAGGAAAGCATTAAAGGCGACAAAGAGGCCTTGCTGCAGCTTGAAGATTCCTTGAAAAAAGTTGATGACGAATTGGTGAAGGGTCGAGAGGCTCTTCAGTTGATCCAGGCTCAGGAGGCTGAAGTTAGCAAGAAGTTGGCAGCGGGCTCAGAACAGTTGGAGGCTGTGAGCAAAAGCAATCAACAGATTTCTGAAGCTCGAAAGAAGCTGGAAGAAGAATATAAAAAGCTTCAAGAAAAACAAGCTCACCTGAGCATGGACGTCCATGATCTGGAGACTAAAAAAAATCACCTCTTTAAAGAGTATGAAGGCCAGAAAATCTTCTTAAATGAAAAGTTGGAAAAAGAAAAATCTCAGATCCTCAGAACGGAAGAAGAACGTCTTGAAGAAATGCGTTTGGAAAATTCAAAACGTCTGCAAAAGATGGAACAAGACATCTTAGACGATGTGATTCGAAAAAAAGAAAAGATGGTCAAAGAGATTCACTCGCTGGTAGAGCGCGAGATCGTAAAGCTGATGGAGCCACAGCAGTGGAATTTGATCTCGGCCCAAGTCGAACAGCAAATTCTGGAAGCCGTTGATGGTCGGGTCGCTTCATTGTCGCAATCTTCGATGACTTCGGCAAAACCTGTAGATTTGATGAAGAAACGCAAATCCGAAAAGATGCGCTGGGCAACGGCGGGTTTGGCGATGGGGGCTTTGGTTTACTTCATCAGTCAGGTTGCGGTCGAGAAAATTGGCGAAGACAAGTCGCCGCTTAAAACGATCGCCGCCGCAGAGGCAAAGAAGCGCCAGGATGATCTGGAGAAGCGCAAGTTCAATCCTCCGCAAGCAGAGGAGTTGAAGGACACCTATACTGACTCGGTCATTTACACTCGCAACTATCCAGAGATCTATTTGGACACTGAGTTTCAACAGAAGCTTTATAAGGCCTCGGCCCACTATCTGTTAAAAACTTGGAGAGTTGATGAAGAGCGCTCTTTGCAGGTTTTATCGGCTTCCAATGCTTTGGTGAAGGAGCTGATCGACCGTAAGTCGAAAATTCATCCAGATTTCATCAAGGAAGGCTTGGAAAAGATGCGAGTCTTTGAAAATCAGACCTTGGCCCGCATGAAAGACCTATTGGGGTCGGAAGTCCGTCTGGATTCCTATCGTCGTTTTGAGCGAAACTTCTATCGCGAGGAAGTCCAGCGTCGCCGAATGGCGCAACATTGAGGCGAGTGGCGCAGCATTAAGCTCTAACGCGCAGAATAAAAGAACCTCTGCATTCACAGCCCCCGGATTTTAAGCTAAACCTTTCGCTTATACGGAGGGTTTATGTCACCCGGTCACGAAACACAGATTGAAATTCTTTTTGGTGCGGCGGCACTTCTTTTGACGATCATCATGGCTGCAATTTTCCTCAGCTTCTGGAAAACCATGCGCCAAGAAAAAAAGAAGGAACTTGAGTATCAAGCCAAGCGTGAACTCTTGCCGGAACAAGAACAGGAAAAAGTATTGCAGCCTGCGGGGCATGAGCTGGCGGAAGATCGCGGTGAGGAACCTCTCGCCCATATTGATTCCACGGGGCAAATAGTTTCTGACATTGAACAAGTCGACTTGGCGGTCGATCTTCGTGAGGCTCTAAAGAAAACGGAAGAAAATCTTTTCGGTCGTATTCGCAATCTTTTCAAATCTGAATCGAACAACAAACATCTCGATGAGATTGAGGAAATTCTTTATACCAGCGATTTGGGTCCAATTACGGTACAAAGACTGATGAAGGCCTTGGAAGACAAGCTTTCAAAAAAAGAACGTGCCGACTATGAGCTGGTGCGCGAAACCCTGAAGGAAGAGATCAAGCATATTTTTGCAGGTTCGCATTCAGCGGCTCCGGGCGATGGCATTCTTCAAAAGATTCATTTCGCGGAATCAGGTCCAACAATCCTGATGATCGTTGGAGTGAATGGCGCAGGAAAAACAACTTCGATTGGTAAAATTGCAGCACAACTTGCCGGCCAGGGTAAAAAAGTTTTGGTTGCCGCGGGTGATACCTTCCGCGCAGCTGCCGGCGGCCAACTGAAAGTTTGGACAGATCGTGCCAAGGTCGAAATCTTTTCACCAGAAGGTGTTACAGATCCCAGTGGAGTGGCTTTTGAGGCTGTCGCTAAAGGCAAGGCGCAGGGGTACGATGTGGTGATCGTGGACACCGCGGGACGATTGCATACGCAGGCGAATCTGATGGAAGAAATCAAGAAGATGAAGCGTGTGATGTCCAAAGTTATTCCTGAGGCTCCACATGAAACCTTGATCGTGCTAGATGCAAACTCTGGCCAAAATGCATTGATGCAAGCCAAGGAGTTCCACAATGCTTTGGGCCTAACTGGTGCGGTTCTGACAAAAATGGATGGAACTGCCAAAGGTGGCGTGGCCGTCGGTCTTGCTCAAGAACTGCAAATTCCAATCAAACTTATTGGTGTTGGAGAGCGTATTCAGGATTTGCGCTCGTTCTCTGCCCAAGAGTTCGTGGACTCTTTGTTTCAAGCTTAACGGAAAGGGTACGGACTTACTTTTGGTAGCGCAACCGCGTCACTTTGTGCCGCGTTTTCTCAACCAAAAGTAAGTCCGTACCCTTTTTTATTGTTGATGATAAGTGCCGTCAGCGATTCTTTGAATCTCGTCTGATTCGTAAATAAAATGCCCTGGATGAAAATTGAGAACGGCGATAGCCATGGCCTTTGCAATATCTGAGGCTTCAATGGGGCGGTATTTCTTCAAGGGACCGACCAAGAGTTTATTCATTAAGGGCGCGAAGCGCTTAGCCAGGTCTTCACCGGTACGCTTTTCTTTGCGCTCGCCCAAAATTAAAGAGGGTCTAAAAATTTCCACCTGGGGAATTTGCAAGCCGCGCAGACCTTTCTCCATCTCACCTTTGATTTGATTGTAAAACACCTTGGAGTTCGCGTCGGCGCCCATGGCAGAGATCACTAAAAACTTTTGTGCCTTTGCTTTCTCTGCAAGACGGGCAAAATGAAGCACATACTCCAGATCCACCTTTTTAAAGGCCTCCTGGCTTCCGGCTTTCTTTATTGTTGAACCAAGGCAGCAGATAAATATCGGAGCCTTGAAAATATCGAGGTGCTCTTCCATTTTGGCGAAATCCAGGATGATATTCTCCGCTTTAGGTGGAATGCGCCCTAAAGGTGAACGAGTCACAGCTCTCACAGAACGAACTTGATCCAGGTGTGCAAGAAGCAAAAGAAGTTCATGGCCAACAAGGCCGGAGGCTCCAACTAGGCAAACATCAGTGGGATAAATCATTTCATTCCTTTTACGAATGGTTTCTCGAAGTGATGTTAGACAAGGAAGTGTCCGGTATCAACGAGGAAGTGTTTTAGAGTAGGTTTTTGCAAATGTTTTGGAGACACGAAGTCGATACTGATTTCGTGGTGTTTAACATCTCAAATGTGAATCGCAAGTCTAACGAGATCTCTTAATTCTTTATTCAGATTAAAGTTAGGAAATTGATGCAAACTTCCTCAGCTAGTTGCGTGACTGATATAGACGAAAGTTCTACGAAGGATGGAGGCAATTATCAGAGTCGTACTAGTTGTTATTCAGCACGGACTATCAGTCAACAGGGAGGTTGCATGAAATGGCTTTTGGGATTTGTGTTTTTATCTCTGGGCGCGCAGGTATATGCGCAGCAGGAATTTATTCAGAGTTCCGAGTGGAGAATTACGAAGTCAACTTGGACAGAACAAGATGAAAGAAATTTTGGCGAATTTGTCGCCAGGCTGGGCGCCGCTGTCGAACGGCGTGAGTGTGAGATGGTGGATACCTGCTTGCGCAGTGGTGCGAACCCTTATGCGGGAACTGACCCATCAGGTTTAAGACTGTATGCAGATTGTGCGGATCTTCCGTATTACCTGCGTTCTTACTTCGCCTGGAAGAACGGTCTGCCAATGTCGGTGGTGAGTTCAATCAGCCCGCGCAATGTTCCGGGGAATTCTGGCGACATTCGCTACACTCCATTTGGAAACTATGTGACCAGTCGGTTTGACATTTTGGCGCGCAATTCAGCAGGCAGAGGGCGATTCTGGGATTCTTTCTGGAATGATATTTTAAAAACCAAGTATCCAAATGCCGTCAGTCTTTTGAATGGCACTATCACCGATGTTACTTACTCTGCGACCTTCCGTATGATGGGTGTTGAAGATGGAGTCTTGTTCACTGATTTCTATCCGGTGAAATTGGATCGCGATGGGATTCGTCCCGGCACTGTGATCTATGATCCGAACGGACATGTGGCCATCATTTATAAAGTCACTGATGACGGGCATATCTTCTATATTGACGCTCATCCGGACAACACGCTGACTTCAGGAATGTACAATCAAAAGTTTGAGCGCAGTAATCCTTATCAAGGTGCGGGCTTTAAAAACTTCCGTCCGATCGCTGTGGTGAATGCAAAACAGGATTCGAATGGAGCCTATGTGGGTGGCAAGATTGTCGCTGCCAAGAATAATCAACTGCGCTCATACAGCTTAGAGCAATTTTATGGCAACAATCCTGATCCTGGAGGCGTTTGGCAGAAGGGGCAGTTTCTATATAACGGAAACCCGATGCCATATTATGATTATCTCCGCATAAAAATGGCCAGCGGAACTTTGCGCATTGATCCTATTTTGGATATGCGCCAAAACGTCGCAGATATTTGTGGAAGCTTGAAGGACCGGGTGGTCGCGGTCGCCACCGCTCTTAAATCTGGCGTGCAAAACAAAGAGCATCCTTTGCGTTTGCCATTAAATATTTATGGTGCTGACGGGGAATGGGAAAACTATGCAAGCCCTGCCCGGGATGCACGGTTGAAAGTTTCTTATATGGAACTGGTTTCACAATCACGCGATCTGATTCAAAGATACAAAGTGGGGGATCCGACGATTGTCTACAGTGGGAAAAATCTGGCGCAGGATCTTTTAAAAACATATCAAAGCGAAGCGCGTGCCTGCCAGTTCTCTTACGTGAATACCAGCGGTCGCCCAGTGACTTTGGATCTTGATCAGGCTCGCCAACGGCTGTTCGATATGAGCTTTGACCCTTACCACTGTGCAGAGCTTCGTTGGGGAGGCACGAGTCCTCAAGAGATAGCGTCTTGCCCTGACAATGAAAACAAGAAGGCCTGGTATTCTCAGGAAAGATGGCTGCGCTATCAGTATGAGCGCCGCTATGACGCTCGCATGGATTTCTCTTTGGAGGAGCTGAATGGGCCTAAGCCAGGTGCTGGTATTGCAGCACCGCCAAACGTGGATATTGTGAAGTTTTTGAGTTCTCAGCAATAGAGCAAAATTGAAATTATGATGAAGCGAAACAGGGCTGTCTCATTTTGAGACGGCCTTGTTTTTGTGTGATGCCCAAAAAAGTCTCCTGTCAAAACTTTGAACTTTCCCAACCAAGGGAAACATCTCAGGCCATGGCACCTTTATTGATAATAATGACTTCGACGAGGTTTAATATGACGTTGAAGTCTCTTATTAAGAAGTCCTTTATTTTCGGTATGAGTGTCACATTGTTGGCACCGAGCTTATCTCAGGCCTTCGGTGAGGCATCAACAATCCAAGCCTATGTGGGGCGCCAGGCTCTGGTGCCACTCATTAAACCCTCATGGGGACGCTTTATCCTTCATACGGATTCTTTAAATAAACTCTACTCTTCACGTTCTTACCAGGCGATCTGGGTGGGGAGTGATGGTCGTCCCAACGCGATGGCAGAGTCGCTCAAATCCATATTGGCAGCGGCTGATCGACATGGTTTGAATCCGGGTGATTACTGGGATGCGGATGTTGAGGCTCTTTATAATGCGGCAAATACAAATCAAAATAACTGGATCACATTTGAGCTGGCTGCCAGTGAAGCGATGATTCGCTTTGCCTCCCACCTTTCAACAGGGCGCTTTGATCCCGAGCAGGTTGATACCGATATCAAGTTTAAGAAAAAAGAATTTAATGAGTACTACGAATTGGCAAACGCTGTGATTGCTGGTCCTCAAGGGCTTATGGCCGGCTTGGATCGCTTGGCACCGGCACATTCCCGTTACACCGACTTGTTGGGCGCGCTTGCACAGTTGAAGAATCAAAAAGCTTCGGGCGGTTGGGTGACCATCAGCTCTCCGGGCGTTGTGCTAAAACGGGGAGTCACAAATCCGGTGATTCAACAAATTCGCAATCGTCTCAATCAACTGGGCTATTCTGTTTCAAACGCCGGAGGCAATACTTTTGATGCCGAGTTCGAGACTGTCGTGAAACTGTATCAAGAAAAAAATGGCCTAAAACCAGACGGTGTGATCGGTACCCGCTCAGAAGTTCTGCGCAGTTTAAATTACACTGTGAACCAGCGTATTGCCCAAGTTGAAGCGACGATGGAAAAGCTTCGTTGGCTGCCTAAGAATATCGAGCAACGTCATATCTTTGTCAATTTGGCGACCACGGAATTCCGTCTGCAAGATGAATCAGGACAGGTTTTCTATTTCAACACCGTGAATGGTCAGCCATTCCGTCGCACTCCTTCGATGAGAGATCAAATTACCTTCGTAAATTTAAATCCGACATGGACTGTTCCGCACAGTATTGCGATTAAAGATAAATTGCCGAAGCTTCGAGAAGATTCGCGTTACTTGGAAAAGCACGACATGTATCTATATGACGCCAATACAGATGAGCGTGTGGATCCATCGATGATCGACTGGCGCAGTATGACGCCGAAGATGTTCTCTTATTATATTCGTCAGAACCCAGGTCCGGAAAACGCGTTGGGAGTGGTGAAATTCCCGTTGCAGAATCCTTGGGCGATTTACATGCATGATACGAATGAAAGAAACTTGTTTGCTGAAAATGAGCGTCATCGCAGCTCGGGGTGTGTACGCTTGGAAAGACCTCTGGAGCTGGCTGCTTACTTGTTGCAGGATCAGCCGGAGTGGAGCCTGCAATCAATCAAAGACTTTGTTCCGATGAACAAGGGTGAAAAGCCACGTGAGTTGGAGCGCAAGGTGTATTTGACCAAGCCGATGCCTGTCTACTTCATGTATTTGACCGTCGAGAAATCAGAGAATGGTGCGCTTCGATTCGTGGACGATGTTTATGGTCAGGATCTTCGCTTGAGCAGGGCTTTGGCCAATAAAAAAGATGCGGAAGCAGACCCAAGTGCGAAAACAGTGACTTCGAGCTCCGGCTATTTGCAGGTAAACGGGACTCCTGGAAAGTTTCAGATCTTCCAAAAGGTGAGAGCTGTTCGTTGTGATATGACTCGACGTGGATCTTGTGATGCTCCACTGACTTTGGATTTGAATAAAGCGCAGGCGATTCCAGCGGGTGACTATTTGGTTGGTTTTGAAAACTCCATGTATCCGGGTGTTGTGAATGTGCAAGCAGGTCAGAATACGGTATTGAATCTTGAAAAGCTCGCGGTGCCGTCTTCGGTGCGTGGTCAGAAGATCCGTATCTATCGCGACTTCTCGCAGTCAGCGGAGCAGCAGAAAATGCTTCTTGAGATGTTTACTATGGGCCGCCATTTCAATCGTTTGGAGAAGGAAAATTTCGGTGATCTTTATTTGACCGGCAGTTGGGAACGCGATTTTGTTCAGCGTTTTACCTATGAAATCTGTCCCAAATTGGATGCATATGGTGAGGTTTCTTCAGAAGCCAAAGAGGTTTGTTCCGCTTGGAATAATGCCAGATCCCCTTCGGATCTAAACCCTTTGTATCAGTTTGGTAACGACGGGACTCTGCAAGAATTGTGGGTGACCTACCCGGGAGATGTGATATCCTCGAAGCACCCTCGCTATCTGGTATCAGCTCCTATGACAGGGGATGACTTCGTAGCGGTCTTCCCTGGAGTATATAAAGTTCAGGCTGAAGGCAGCAAGGGTTCCACTGCTGTTTCCCTGAGGGTCGGTAATGTTCAATAGAATGCAAATTCTTGTGCCTGTCATTTTAGCAGCCAGCATTGTGGGATCCCCAGCGCTGGCTTCTAAAGTAAAACCAGTCTCTGTTTCCTACGAAAATTTGATGCGCTGTTTTCCTGAACTTCAGGATGAGGGCTTGTCCTTCAAAGTTGATTTGAATCGCCTTAAAGAGGTGATGGACGAGAAGTTCGTGACCTCTCAATCGCAACTGCGTCAAAGAAAGATCCAGTATGAAGACGCAGAAAAGCAGCTGATGAATTTGATTCTGCGCAATACCTTTAAGGGGGAGAAGAAGGTCGAGTCCGAGCTTATTCTTCAACAGATCGACGCCAAAGGCGTTATTACCGATATCAAACTCACTGAGAATCAGCGCATCAATCCCAAACAGGACGTTATCAATAACTTTTTATTGAATACGACCATCAAAGCAGACGAGTACTCCTATATTGACACGAAGCTCAATGATGTGGTCTCGACCTATCTCCGGAATTTTAAGGACATCCAAGAGATCGAGCTGAACGATCGTCCCAACCACAGATCCATTTCCTGCGAAAAGCAGAAGGATCTCGGCATTATATGCACGTGTTCTAAAAAATAAATCTGTTGAATATCGGTTCTTTAGCTATATACTTTTCCTAGTGTTGTTCTAGGAATTTTCTAGAGTTTTAAAGGATTTAAACAGTATCAACAGCTTGGTTTGGAGTGCACGGTGACGACAGAGAAAAAGAACTACAATTTCCTCATTGCCGGTGTTCCGTATAAATTGAAAACCTCTCATGACGATGCAACCGTTCAAGAAATGGTCGACTTCGTTAACAATAAAATGAATCAAGCTATGGGCGTTACTAAAAATGGTTCCTTCCAAAATGCCGCTGTCCTAACAGCGATGAACATTGCTGAAGAACTTATCCTATTGAAAAGAAAAGCAGCTCGCGAGCTTGAAAAACTCGAGGAGAAGGCTTTGTCTCTTTCTCAAGAACTAGAAAATTCCAAGAGCGGCAAGGTTTTGAATAACTAAGGCTGACTTATAACTCTTGGAGTGTCCATGTCTGTTTGGAGCTCTAAAAAGGAATGTCGTTCCTACTTTAAATCTCTTTGCGCCCAAGAGTTCGCGCAAGGCCTTGTTCAAAACCAAAAGCAGCTGTCTTCGTATTTACGGGAATTTATGTCCACGCAAAGCGGAGAATGGGGCGCTTATCGCGCTCTAACTCAAGAAGCCAATGTCGACGAGGTCTTTCAGATCTCGCACATCAGTTGGTTGTTTCCGCGGGTCAAAGACCAAGGAAACGATAGTCACCTTGAGTTTTGTCGGGCCATTCATTTCTCTCAAGGGTCTTTCGGGATTCTTGAGCCCGACCCAAATTCCCCGGTGGTGGATCATCATCACATTCAGGGGCTGCTGATTCCCGGAGTTGCGTTTAATAAAGACGGCCATCGTCTTGGTAAGGGTAAAGGGTACTATGATAAGGCCCTGCAACACTTTTCAGGATTGAAGGTCGGAGTCTGTTTTGAGTTTCAAATATCAGAGCAGGTTCTGCCAGTAGAAGAGCATGATGTGAGAATGGATTTTCTCATAACAGATCAGGGACTCATCGACTGCCGTCGCAAGTAGGAACACGTTGGTTTAATCAACGTGAAACATGGAAGAAGCCCCGTTGAATTGAACCGGGCTGTTTGTAGGAGTTAAAATGGAGTTAGTCATTGCCGCCATCTTGGGTTTAATCCTCGGCGCCGTTATCGTGTTCGTTATCAAACGTATTCAAGATAACAACAAAAAGAAGTCTGCACGTATCGAAGCAGAGCGCATCATCAACAGAGCCAATTCTGAAGCTGCAAAATTGAAGAAGGACGCTGAGACAAAATCCAAGGATTTTGAAACTCGCGCCCGCAAGAATGTGGAAGCGGATATTCACAAGCAAAATTCAACTTTGAAAAATAAAGAAGCTCAGTTGGATCGCCGTTTGAAGGAAATCGACGCTCAGTTCAAGCAAAAAATGGAAGAGAACGAACGTTACTTGAGCACTTTGAAGGACCGTGAAGAAAAAATCGCGATCTCTGAAAACCGTATCAAAGATCTTGAGAAAAAAGGCGAAGCTCATATCGTTGAGCTGAAAAATAAATTGGAATCTGTCGCGGCGATGAGCCAGGACGAAGCCAAACGTCAACTTTTGAGCGCGATTGAAGATGAAGCGAAACAAGAGGCTTCAAAACGCATCACACAAATTGAAGAAGCTGCCCAAAAGGAATCTGAAGCCAAAGCAAAACGCATCTTGGCAGTGGCATTGTCTCGCTTCGCTTCTGAGTACACTTCAGAAAGAACAGTCAGTGTGTTGGCGCTTCCGAACGACGAGATGAAGGGTAAGATCATCGGTCGTGAAGGACGTAATATCAGAACATTGGAAGCCCATTGCGGTGTGGATTTGATCGTCGATGATACTCCGGAAGCGGTGGTGATCTCTGGCTTCGATCCAGTTCGTCGTGAGTTGGCGCGCAGAACCATCGAGAAATTGATGGAAGACGGTCGCGTGCATCCAGCGCGTATCGAAGAAGTCGTTGAAAAACAACGTAATGAATTGATGAAGTCCATGAAGGAAGAAGGCGAACGCCATGTCATGGAATTGGGTATTGCAAATATCCATCCAGAGCTTGTTAAAATTCTGGGCGGTTTGAAATACCGTTCATACCAAGGCCAAAATGCCTTGAACCAGTCATTGGAAGTGGCCACAATCGCTGGCTTGCTGGCAGGTGAGTTGGGTGTGAGTGTAAAACAAGCACGCAGAGCCGGTCTTCTTCATAATATCGGGAAAGCTATCGATCATACTTCTGAAGGAAGTTATGCATTGGTTGGCGCTGAGACAGCGAAAAAATACAATGAATCTGAAGACGTGTGCCACGCGATCCGTGCTCATGACGAAGAGGAAAAGCCTCATTCATTGTTGGCTTGGATTGTCCATGCTGCCTTCACTTTGTCGACGGCACGCCCGGGTGCACGTCGTCCGCAAATGGATTCATTCATTCACCGTTTGGAAGATTTGGAAAGCATTGGCAACAGCTTCGACGGAGTTCTTAAGACTTTGGCGTTGCAGGCGGGGAAAGATGTTCGCGTGTTGGTAGAGTCCAGCAAAGTGACGGATGACCAGGCTGTGATGTTGTCTCGCGATATCGCTCGTAAGATTGAGCGTGAAGTACCACAAGCGGGTGCGGTTAAGGTTACTGTGGTTCGTGAAACACGGTCTGTGGAACACGCCCGCTAGAGCATTGGAAATTGGAAATTAGAGATTTGAGATTCTATTCCGGTGAAGCCGGAGTGCAGACGGATGTGTTAGGTAAGTATGGCTTTTTTGGATCCTAAAGAACAGTTAGAGCGTATTAAGTTTGGTGTGGCTGAGTTTATCAACGATCAAGAGATGTTGAAAAAGCTCAAGCGCTCTGCTGAGACGAATACTCCTTTGATTATTAAATTAGGGGCGGACCCAACTCGTCCGGATATTCATATTGGTCACACAGTGGTGTTGAACAAATTAAAAACCTTCCAGGATTTGGGACATAAGGTTTTGTTCTTGATCGGTGACTTCACAGCTTCGATTGGTGATCCCACTGGTAAAAGCTCAACTCGTCCGATTTTGTCTCGTGCAGAGATTGAAGAGAACGGGAAGACCTATGCGAAACAGATCTTCAAGATTTTAGATCCGGAAAAAACTGAGATCGTTTACAACTCTTCTTGGATCAATAAATTGACTCCCCAGGATTTCATCACCATGACGGCGAAGTATACCGTGGCTCGTATGTTGGAGCGTGATGACTTTACGAATCGCTATAAATCAGGTTCACCCATCGGGATTCATGAATTCTTGTATCCTCTGACTCAAGGTTATGACTCTGTGGCTTTAAAAGCCGATGTTGAGTTGGGTGGAACGGATCAGAAGTTTAATTTGCTTGTTGGTCGCGATATGCAAGTGGCTTACGGGCAAGAGCCTCAATGCGTTTTGACGATGCCAATTCTTGAGGGTATCGACGGCGTTAACAAGATGTCGAAGTCTTTGGATAACTATATTTCAGTCGTGGATACACCGAAAGATATGTTCGGTAAAACCATGAGAATCTCTGACGAACTCATGTATCGTTGGTATGAGCTTTTGACTGACATCACGGCGCCAGAGCTGGCACAGCTTAAGACAGACGTCGCTGGGGGTAAAAAGCATCCTCGTGAAGTCAAAGTCAACTTGGCGAAATTCCTGATCAAACGTTTTCATAATGCAGAAGCCGCACAAGCCGCTGAAGATGAATTCAACCGCATCTTCGTCGACAAGGGTGTGCCTGATAATATTCCGGTATTTGAATTGAACAAAGCCGATATCCCAGCCGAAGGCTTGGGGATCGCACAACTCTTGGTCAAATTGGGATTTGCTGCTTCAAATAGTGAAGCATCCCGTATGGTCCAAGGCGGCGCCGTGCAAATTGACGGAGCCAAAGTCGCAGACGCAAAAGCGAAATTTGCCGAAGCCGCCCTTGCTGACAAAGTCATCAAAGGCAG
Source organism: Bdellovibrio svalbardensis (assembly GCF_029531655.1). Classification (NCBI taxonomy): domain Bacteria; kingdom Pseudomonadati; phylum Bdellovibrionota; class Bdellovibrionia; order Bdellovibrionales; family Pseudobdellovibrionaceae; genus Bdellovibrio; species Bdellovibrio svalbardensis. Next base: position 22,212 of record NZ_JANRMI010000005.1, on the reverse strand, counting down.
CAAAACAAAATTCGCAAAAATCGTCGTAAAGTAGCGTTCCAGAAAAAGGTACGCCGTACCTTTTTGAGGCTCGAAGCGTTAGTCGCTGAAAGATAAAGGATCTTGAGTATGAAAATTAAATTTCTTCCGCAAAATATCGAAGTTGAAGGCACTTCTGAGAAGAGTCTTTTGCAGATTGCTACGGAAAATCATCTTGAGATTCGCTCGATTTGCAAAGGTGTGCCTTCGTGCGCCGAATGCCGCGTTGTCATTAAAGAGGGAGACAACAATGTTCTTCCTCCGAATAAAGCTGAATTGAGCCTGATTGGTACGAGCTATTTCATCGACGGTCGACGTTTGAGTTGCCAAGTGCATTGCTTCGGTGATGTGACAGTAGATCTGACCGAACAAGTGGAGCGCCAGGAAAATCAAACCAAAAAAATCAGAGGCTTCCGCTCTAGCAAGCAGGTCGAATCAAAAGCTGTGAACGACATGATGCTTTTGAATGAGAAAGAAGAAGTCAAAGAGCCTTCAGCTCAGGAACCTGGTGAAACCAAAGAGGCACGTCCACCAAGAGAGCAAAAGCCTCAACAGCAAAATCGCCCCCAGCAGCAGAATAAACCTCAGCAGCAAAACAAGCAGCAGCAACGCCCTCAACAGCAAGGGCAGGGGAAACCTCAACAACCTCAGGCTAAAGGTCAACAGCAGCAAGGCAATAGACCTCCTCAACAGGGGAAGCCTCAGCAGCAGCGCAATCCGCAAAATCAAGGTCAGCAACAAAACCGCGGACAGCAAAATACCCAACAAAACAGCCAGCGACCTAAGAAGTAAGCCTTAGGTCCTGTTCATTGCTTTTGGTGAATTTCCGATAAGACCTCTGAATGTCTCAAAAGATTACCTACCGGGAACGGGGTCAAGGTCAGTTGCTATTGCTTCTTCATGGTTATGGAGGAAGTGTTCATCATTGGCAGACCATTGCCGAGACTCTTGAGGGTCAATATCGCATCATCGTCCCGAATCTGGGGCATCTGTATCTCAGTACGGATAAGCTGAGCTTCTCGCAACAAGTGGATGCTTTAGCGAAGTTTATCGAGGAGCATTTCCCAGGTGAGAAGGTGCATGTCGCAGGTTTGAGCTTTGGCGGAGCATTGGCCTGGGGGTTGGCAACTCAGCACCCGCATCTTGTGAAGACAACCGCATTAATCAATCCCATGGTAACAGATCCTATTAAGCATTTTTTGCCAATTGAGTTGAGGTTCTTTTTTACGATCCCCATAAATCTTAAAAGTATCTATGTGATGCTGGCCACGCCGATGGGGAAATCATTCTTAAAAAGATCAGCGCAGATATTTAGAGATGAAAGATCGGATGGAGCTACAGCGGTTGAGAATCTTCAAGGTCGCAAATTGCAATTTGTTGCCTATATGATTCATCACTTCGCTTGGATCTTACGTTCTGAAGATTGGTCCGCGTGGAACAAAAAGTTATTAAGCTATAGAGGCGAATGTCGCTTGATCTATGACCTTGAAGATCTTCTTTTTAATGAAGAAGCCTACAAAAGATTTGCAAAGCATATCGGCTGTGACGATGTCATCACGTTGACAGGGGCGGGGCATCTGGCCATCAAATCTCGCCCGGAACTAATCGCTCAATATATTCGCGAACTCATCGAAGAAACTATCGCAGCATAAAATAACAGGCGTTGCACCACCCAAGCGTATTGCAACACTGACCTTTGTATCAGGTGATCACCTTGGAATTCTGATTGAATTGCTAGCGCGAATTTAAAAAGGCAGAATTGGTTTAACTTTGGACGCTGGTGGTAACCTGAGGTTTAGGTTATTTGCGTAGTTCTATACCAAAAAGGCATGTCTATGCGTTGGGTTTGTATATTTTTGCTTACTCCTTTTTTTGCTTATGCATCGATGGAAGAAGTAAAGTTTTACACTGAGGATGCGGGGCTTTCCAGTTATATGGATGATCAAAATCAGCTGCACGGTTTTTCGGTTGATATTGTGCAGGAGATGATTAAACGCAGTGGCGGTCGGAATTCAATTGAATTAGTCCCTTGGGTTCGAGGTTACACATTAGCTTTAGACGTCAAAGGCAGCGCTGTATTTGCAACTTGCCGAACGAGGGAAAGGGAGAACTTATTTAAATGGGTGGGACCTCTTAATAACACCCGGGTTGTCTTCTACCAAAGAGCCGAGTCGCGCTTGAAAATTAGTAAGTTGGAAGATGCCAAAAAAGCAAAGAAGATTGGCTGCTATGTAGGTGACTTTCGCACAAAGATTCTGGAAAAAGCCGGATTTAGGAATCTTGAATGCATCACCGGCGATCTGCCAAACTCACGAAATCTAAAAAAATTGGCCAGTGGTCGAATCGAATTGTGGGTGAGCAGCGAGACTGATTTGGCAATCACCGCCAATCGAATCAAAGTAAACCCCGGTCATTTTAAAAGAGCCTTCGTTATTGAAGAGTCTCCTGTGAACATTGCTTTTCACAAGCAAACCCCCGAGGTGGAGTTGAAGAAATGGCAAGGGTATTTGGATCAATTAAAAAAAGACGGGACATACAGAGCCATCATGAAGAAATATAAAGTTGATCCCAGCATCTGGGCGATCGAATAACATTCTTTACAGGCAATTGACGTACCCCATAACTGTGTATTGAAATGAGTAAATGAATAATCTGAATCCGACACAATATTTGAATGAAGATTTTCAACGCCGCAAAGTAAAAAATCCACGCTATTCTTTGCGTGCTTACGCGAAGGCTCTGGATCTCAACCCCGGGACACTCAGCCAAATATTGGCGGGAAAAAGAACCATTACCAAAGAGCTTCTTTGGGATTTACATAGCAGATTGAAATTCCCAGAGGATATATATGACGTATGGCTCAATCAGATTGCTCCTCCTCGAACAGCGCAAAAGAATGATCATGTCCTTGATGAAGCCGAAATCGAAACACTGAATTCCTGGATGTATTTTGCAGTCATCGAACTTTTTTCGATAAAAAAGAGTTGGACTCCGGAAGAGGTTGCAAAAAAAATTGGTGTGAGTTCATTCGAGATCGGGCGTATCGCCGATGTTTTAATAAAAAATAGTATTCTGAGATTGAATTCTAAGAATGAGTTGGAATGTTTGAAACAATCTCTGACAACCTTTCCCGTCACTAAAACCAGCACTCAGCTTAAAGATCTTCAAAAGCAGATGCTCGAAAAAGCCATTGAGCATCTTTATAGTGTCGACATAAGCTTGCGACATAATAGTACGCTGACCGTGGCAGTCTCGATGGAAGACATTCCTTTGATTCGAGAGAAAATCCTTAAATTCAGGAAAGAGATCAATCAAATCTGCTCGCGTTCTAAGAAAGATCCTACTCAAGTTTATAATATGTCAGTGGCCCTTTATCCAATTACCCAAATCAAGGAATCCTAAATGAAATGGCTTGTTGTTCTCTTATTCTCTTTGAATTTCATTGAGGCGCGTGCCGCGATTTATGACGACGGCCAGGATACTCATGGGGGATCTCCAATTATTGCGGAAGTTATGAAAGTTCGCGATGATCTTTATATTCAGGCGATGAATATTCCGGATTTTGTTTTGAGTGGATATCCGAATCTTAAAGATAAGCTGACTTCTGCCGTCGCGAATGCTGAACTTCGCTTGGAAGAGGAGCTTTATTGGAAAGGGCAGAGGGTTCTTGCTATCAATCATCCCCAGGCTTCGCCTCCCTTCATTCAAATCAATGGTCCTTATTGGCAAGAGTCTCGGGAGGATATCAATTTGTACAAGGTTGTTATTCATGAGTACTTATTCATAGCAGGATGGGATGATACGACCTATGTGCATTCGGATAAGCTCATCGAAATGATCAATATCGCAAGAGTCGCCAATCCCTGGTATTTTATCGATTACGGAATTAATAACAAAGCCGTGTCCTTTACCAATATGGTTCAAATCAAGGAATGGCTCGCAAAGCATAGATTTGAATATCAGGATTTCGCGGCGAGCAGTCTCTTTCGGCTGACTACCAGTTTGAGTCGTATTGAAGATGATCGAGTGAAGAAGGGGTTATTTGAAGGGCTCTTGGAGATGCTTACGCCGAAATACTATTGTTCTATTCACGTGAGTGGCGTTATTTCTGAATTACAAAGAACAAGTAATACGCCCTTATCCAGAGAACTTCTGCAGTTGATGAACAAGAAGTTTAAGTTGGATTTGGCTGCCAACAGTCCCGTACAATGCCGTTAGAAATAAAAAAACCCACATCCTGAGGTGTGGGTTTTTTTGAAACCAGATTAAGCTGAAAATTAAACGTTAAAGCTAGAGCCGCAGCCGCAATTTTTGGAAGCATTGGGATTGTTGAAAACAAATCCTTTGCCGTTCAAGCCACCAGAATACTCAAGAGTCATACCCAAGATGTAGAGCATGCTTTGAGGATCGACGACAACTTTTTGTCCGTGTGATTCGAAGGTTTTGTCGCCATCGCGAGAGGCATTATCGAAATCCATTTTGTATGACAAACCAGAGCAGCCACCCTTTTTGACTTCCACGCGAAGAAATGCGCTGTCATCTTTGCCTTCATCTTTTTTAAGAGAAGCCAATTTTTGAGCCGCTTCAGGGGAAATGTTAATCATAGAAAACTCCTTCATCAGTCCGCACTCGAGGAAATAGCCAAGTGCAGAGTGTCCCCATTCTAGCACAGGGGGCCCCTTGAGAGGAAGAGGCCGAATTAGAGACCGCGGTGTGACTCTAAGATGTTGAAAATATTATACAATTTTCTTTGGGATGGCGTTCTGGAGGATGTCGGCAGCCCGCAAAATCTCATTCTCAGTGGTCCATCGACCAAGGCTAAGACGCAGAGTGCTTTGAGCTTGGTCCGAGTTGAGGCCGATGCCGCGAAGAACATGGCTGACGGTCATGGCTCCCGAGCTGCACGCGGAGCCAGTGCTGACCCCAAGCTTTTGCAAATGCGAAAGAAGAGAGTCGGTTTTTACCGGCAAGGTGACACTGAGGTTGTTTGGTGAGCGTTCTGTCGGATGGCCATTCATGCGAATGCCGGGAATAGCAACTTGCAACTTCTGCCACAGGAGTTGTCGTAAAGAAAGCAGGCGAGCCGCTTCAGTATACAAGTGACGCTGGCAGATTTCTGCAGCAAATCCCAATCCGACAATGGCGGGAACATTCAAAGTTCCAGAGCGCAGACCTCGTTCTTGACCGCCGCCGTAAATAAGCGGATTGATCTGAACTTTTGGATCTTTTGAGCGAATGAAAAGGGCGCCCACACCTTTGGGGCCGTAAATTTTATGACCGGAGAAAGACATCAAATCGATCCCTAGCTCAGTCACATTCATTGGAATTTTGCCAACCGCCTGGGTGGCATCAGTGTGCAGATAGATTTGGTTTTCTTTGGCGATTTTGGCAATTTCTGAAATGGGATTGATCGTACCAATTTCGTTGTTCACCCAAATAAAACTCATCAGTTTGGTATGGGGTTTGATGGCCTTGCGAACCGCTTCAGGGTCGACTTGTCCGTAAAGATTTACCGGCAAGAAATCCACTTCAACATTGAGCTTCTGGGCCGCTTCCATGGCTTTCATCGTAGAGCTGTGCTCAACACAGCTTGTGATCATATGAATCGGCTCATAAGGATTTTCATTTCGAAGTTTTGAAATCAATCCAAAGATGACCCAATTGTTCGCTTCCGTCGCACCACTTGTGAAAATGAGTTCATTCGCTTTCGCACCAATTAACGAAGCCACTTGGCCCCGGGCTTTTTGAACGGCATTGTCTGCGGCCCAACCCCAATGGTGCCCCGCGCTTGCTGGATTGCCAAAGTACTCTTTAAAGTAAGGCTCCATGCGAGCATAGACTTCCGGGTCGACCGGTGTCGTTGCATTGTAATCAAGGTAGATCCCAGAATCTTTGCTGGTAGGGCTTTCTGTCGTCATAGGGGCGGAAAGGGAAGTGTCCATGACATGAGCTACTCATGACCTTCAGAGGCGGTCAAGAATAAAGATATTAGGCAATAACTTTATTAGGGTCTTTGGCTTCAAACTCTTCGATTTTGTCATTGAGGAAATTTTGTGCGCGATATTTGTCCAAGCCAGATTGCTCTAAGCGCAAAATATGAAGATGAGAAACTCCTTGATTCACAAGGCGATCTTTTTGAGTGCCCATAAAGGTGCTGCCTGACGGAGTGTAAAGAAGATACTTATTGTTGCGCGGAAGGTGAATATACACATTGAACTCGACGCGAACATCGGCGGCAAGTTCGTCAATGTGAATAGCAGCCATTTCAGAGTCGGCGCATTCAATCAGTTTCGCCTTCAAATCCTTACGCGGGAAAAAGGCCATCGCGATTTCTTCGCCGTTGTGAACGGATTTGCGCAAGAACTCGGCGTGTGCCAAGGCCCAATCTTCGAAAGGGACTTCGCGAACTTTCACGGGCATGCTCTCGCTGTCTTCGACTTTTTCCCCATTGTCTTTTAAAAAACGGAAAAGGCGACTGCGCACTCTTTCAATAAAGACTAAATCCATGGTTTTGTCTTTAGCCATGGCTGCGATCAGATATCCAGAAAAACGTGCGGATTCAACCATGATGCAAACAACATTCGTGGCTTTCTCCAGCTCAGTGACCTTATCTTGAAAATTGATGCATGATTTTTCCAGTGCTTCATGGGCACCTTTGGCAATCAGGGAATCTGAATTGAGGGAGGACACGTCTCCGTCGACCAATTCAGAGCCGGGCCGGCCCTTGGCTTTTTCTTTTTGTGCAATGGGTGCCCAACCAGGACTGTCGGATTTGTTTTTTCGAGGCGTATATTCCGCAAAGGGATCATCATCGGAGGCCACGTTGGGATTCGAATAGTATCCACTGCCTTCAGTTGAACTTGAAGAGGCCATTCCACCGTTATTGGTTCCCGGTAAACCATGACTCAGATCCGCGCCAGTAGGGTGACTTGCAACGGCCGTCATAGTCTCACCACCGTCGCCACCTAAAAATTGCGCCAAGAAGTTTCTGGCTGTCTCAGCAGAAACCGTGTTTTGGCCTTTGATTGCAATCATAGAGCTTTGCTGATCATCGCGGCCCTTTTCCCAAGAGGAATCTTTGTGTCTTCCTCCGGGGCCGGATTTTATTTGTTGGTCCTTGTAGTACTTGTTGATTGTTCTTTCGATGGCCGGTCCGGTGATCGGAGGAAAAATGGCGTACTGTGCGGCGCTATCAGTCAGGATTTTGATATTTGCGGCAGACGCTGTTTCTGAAAAGGCAATTACGCAAACGGGAAATGCCTGCGCTAAAACTTTCGGAAGATTTCGAACTTTGCGGTTAGGATGATCAATGCTGATCATCACAAATTGCGGTTGCTTTTGAACCAAGTAGATTAAAGCTTCTTTGAGGTTGGCTGTAGCCTTGATATCCCATCCGCGGTTCTTCAAAAAGCCTTCCGCGGGACCTAGACCTTGGACGTGCGACTTGATAATCAGGATGGATCTTCGCTGTTGAGAATCTTGTTCCACGTCAAGTCCTTGCCAATGAAAGTTCAGAAAAATGACTCTTCTTTCTTAACGGAGGGTTCGGGTAAACAAAAGAGTGAATACCTGGGGTAAGTGCATCAGATTGCAGAGCTTTAATCGAAGTCTCAAACTAGATCGAACAAATGCTAGAGGTTGAGCATGTCTGCATAGCGATTTACACTTGTTTTCATGGCAAAAAAAGTAAGCTTACACAGTCCGTCCTACTTCGTTCCTGCTGGCAAAAATCCAGAGTCCTTTTTTCATTGGAAAAAGGTTGATTGCGAAATTAAGAATCGCAAAGGAGAAGTCTTTTTCGAAATGAAAGGCGTAGAGGCTCCAGAAGGATGGTCGCAACTTTCAGTTGAAATTGTAGCCAGTAAGTACTTCCGAAAGATCGGAGTCCCAAGAACGAAATCAGAAAAATCGGTCCGACAACTTGTCGATCGAGTCGTGAATGCCATTGTCGGTTCAGGGCTGAAGCAAAAAGGATATTTTTCATCTAAGAAAGATGCCGACACTTTTGCCAAGGAGCTCAAGTACATTTTATTGTCGCAACGTGGAGCCTTCAACAGTCCGGTATGGTTTAATGCTGGTTTGTGGGAGTCTTATAAAATCAATTCGCCAAGTGAACACTTTGCCTGGGATGAAGCTAAGAAATCGATTCAACCAACTAAAAATGCCTATGAGCGTCCGCAGGGTTCTGCTTGCTTTATTCAAAGTGTTGAAGACTCAATTGAAAAGATTTTTGAGCTCGCAAAAACGGAAGCAAAATTATTTAAATATGGTTCCGGGACAGGAAGTAATTTTTCAACAATTCGCAGTAAATATGAAACTACCAGTTCGGGTGGTCACAGCTCCGGATTGATTTCTTTCCTCGAAGTATTAGATAAGGGCGCGGGTGCGATCAAGTCAGGCGGCACAACACGTCGAGCGGCGAAGATGGTGGTGGTCGACATTGATCATCCGGAAGTTCTGGATTTCATTGATTGGAAAATGAAAGAAGAACACAAAGCGCATATGCTGATCGCAGCAGGGCTCAGTTCTGACTTTGAAGGTGAAGCCTATCGAACCGTCTCAGGACAAAATGCCAACAACTCGATTCGTGTCACCGATGCCTTTATGAAGGCCATCTTAACTGAAAAGCCTTGGAAGCTAAAAGCTCGGATGACAGGTAAAGTGCTTCGGGAACTTCCGGCCGCCGACGTGTGGAAAAAGATTTCTCATGCCGCGTGGGTGTGTGCGGACCCTGGTATTCAGTTTCATGATACCATCAATAAGTGGCACACCTGTCCGAAGACAGGGCCGATTAATTCCAGCAATCCTTGCTCTGAATATATGTTCCTGGATGATTCTGCCTGCAATTTGGCTTCAATCAATCTGGTGAAATTCTTAAATCCCGATGGAAGTTTTGACTTTGAATCATTGATTCACACCGCGCGAACTCTATTCGTTGCTCAGGAAATACTGGTCGATTATTCCAGTTATCCTACAAGAAAGATCGCGCAAAATTCTCATGATTACCGCCCTCTCGGATTGGGATTTGCAAATTTAGGCAGCCTTCTTATGAGAAAAGGTATTCCCTATGACAGTGACAACGGAAGAGCCTGGGCGGGAGCCATCACCTCCTTGATTACGGGTGTCGCGTATCTGACCAGTGCAGAAATGGCCCGTGCAAAAGGTGCCTTTGCGGGCTATCGAATGAATCGCTCTGCTATGCTCAAAGTGATGAAGATGCATGAAAAGTCCAACAAAGGAATCGCGTGGGATCGTCTGCCGCAGGGGTTGGATAAGGCCGTGAAGAATCTTTGGAAGGCGGTTATTTTTAATGGCATCAAGCATGGATATCGCAATGCTCAAGCCACAGTGGTTGCCCCAACCGGCACCATCGGTCTGATGATGGATTGTGATACAACAGGAATTGAGCCGGACTTCTCATTGATAAAATTTAAAAAGCTCGTCGGCGGTGGAGAGATTCAAATTGTGAATCAGGGTGTCGAGTCGGCCCTTCGCGTTTTGCAATATTCAGATCAGCAAATTTCCAACATCTTAAGGTTTGTTGAAAACAACAACTCATTGGAAAAGTGCCCTGATATTCGCCCAGAGCATCTGGCTGTTTTTGATTGTGCCAACGCCAGTCCCGGAGGGCGTGTGTTGTCGCCAGAAAGCCATGTGAAAATGATGGCTGCGGTGCAGCCATTTATCAGTGGCGCGATTTCTAAGACCGTGAATCTGCCAATGACGGCCACCGAAAAAGATATCAGTGATGTTTACTTCCTGGCATGGCGTCTGGGGTTGAAAGCGGTGGCGGTCTATCGCGACGGCAGTAAGCAGAGTCAGCCTTTAAATTTGAAAATTAAAGGGGAGACCCTTGAAGGGGAACCAGCTGAAATTAAAGTGGATATTGTCCCCAATTTTACTATGAAATGCCCGGAATGTGGCAGCGACACAGTGCTCACAAGTGGCTGCTATCGTTGCCCCAACTGCGGAACCACTGTAGGTTGTTCTTAGCCGGCCGTTGAAAAAGACCCATCTGACTGCGTTGTCGGGTTCTTCGCTTCACTCCGACGTGGCGCTGCCACGCCTGCGTTTCTCGAAGAGCCCTCCGCCTTGCATATGGGCCTTTTTGAACGGCCTTGGTTTTGGGTTTATTTTTTTTGGCTGCGCTGGCGCGGCCGCATGTTGGCTGCGCTTCGCGGCCGTTGTTTTGAGGAATTGATTATGTCTAAGAAAGATATTTTTGGTGATGATGTTAATGAAGGTAAGAGCTTTGAGGATTTTGAGCAGATGTTTGCTCAGTCGGAAGCTCAAGGTCTTAAAACTCGTTTGAGTGTTGGGGATCAGGTTCGTGGGGAGATTCTTTCTATTGGGAAAGAAGAGACCTTTGTTTCTACGGGGACTCCTGTGGATGGCATGATGTTCACTCGTGATTTGTTGGATGAGAACAAACAAGTGAAATATCATGTTGGTGAAGTTATTGATTGTGTGGTTGTGGCTATTAAGGGCGGCGAAGTTCGTTTGGCCAAAAAAGGATCTTTGGCTGCTTCGACGGATTCTTTGGAAGATGCTTTTGATATGGAACTGCCTATTGAAGGGCGTGTTTCTGAAGTTGTGAATGGTGGATTGCGTGTGGCGATTCAAGGTAAGACGGCGTTCTGTCCTATCAGCCAAATTGATTCTAAATTTGTTCAGGATGCGACCGAATATGTGGGTCGTAAATTTGAATTCCTTATTACTCAGTTTGATAAAAAGGGTCGCAACATTGTCGTGTCCCGCCGTAAATTATTGGAGATGCAAAAGGCTGAGCACGAAGGTGCTTTCATGTTGAAACATCAGCCAGGAGCGGTTCTTGAGGGTAAAATCACTCGTCTTGAAAAATTTGGCGCCTTTGTTGAATTGGAAGCCGGCGTTGAGGGTTTGATTCACGTGTCTGAACTTTCTTGGTCGCGTATTCATGATCCCAAAGAAGTGGTTTCGCCAGGGCAAGCGGTGTCAGTGAAGCTTTTGAAAATTGAAGAGGTCGACGGTGGCAAGTTGAAGATTTCATTGTCTTTGAAACAAGCTGACGGCGAAGGCAGCCCTTGGACAACGGTTCCGCAAAGATTCCCGGTGGGCACAGTTGTTAAAGGCACTGTTGAGAAAAAAGAAGTTTATGGTTTGTTTGTGAATATCGCTCCGGGCGTGACAGGTCTTTTGCCAAAATCTAAATGGAGAGATTCTGTGGACGCGAACACCTTTGAGAATAAGAAAAAAGGTGATGAGATCACAGTGCAAATCGATCAGATCATGTTCGAAGACAAAAAACTTTCTTTGGGCGTTCCTGGAGAGTCAGATGATCAAAGCTGGAGAGCTTCTCAAACTTCATCAAGTGGCGGTTTTGCTTCATTGGGTGATGCTTTGAAAGGCTTTACGATCAAACCAAAGTAGACTCGTCACAGAATAGTTTTACTAAGTTCTTAGAAGGCCCTACTTCGTCACAGAAGTAGGGCCTTTTTTAATCTGAGTTGTTTGTGCAAAGACACAACCACGAAAGACATATTCCTAAAATCACCTGCTCCGTTGAGAATACCGAAAACGGTAGTCTAACCATGGAGGAGAATATGCCCAAGTATGTTATTGAAAGAAAAGTTCCAGGTGTCGGTCTTAGCACCCAAGATCAGATCCAGAAGATGGCACAGATTTCCAATGATGCTCTTAGAAAGCTCGGAGGAGAGGTTCATTGGATCGAAAGCTTCTTCACTGATGATGCTATATTCTGTATTTATGTGGCTCCCAATGAGGAATTAGTCAGGAAGCATGCTCAGCTGGCTGGTTTCCCAGCGGACCGAATCATTAAAGTTGATACTGTGGTGGATCCAGCAACTGGTGATCTGCCAATTGCCTCACGTGTGGCGGCCAAGGAACAGATGCTCGACAAGAGCATGCGACAATAAAAAATTAAAGACCTGCAGTAGAGCCATAGACTGCAGGTCTTTAGTTAATTTAAAGATGTTTCAACCAAAAAATCATCGCTATTTCAGCAAAGTATTGATGACGTCGCTCCTTCATCTGCATTGATTTGTAGGGAGCTTCTAAAATATCGGTGAACTTTTGCGCGCCTTTTTCGATACGGACGATGCAGGAGTGTTCATCACGAGGAGCCAATGAGAGGCGGACCTGAGCCTCTTCGTCAATGGCGTTGTTTGAAAAACTCCAGGACTTCGTCGTCATAAAATCTCGCATCACGGGCATGAGGCGATTCATCAGGAATTGACCCGTTGCAGAGTCTTGAACACTGACTGATGAATAGCTCTGTAAAGCGCGGCTTAAAAGCAAAGGGACGTCTTGCTGGTCTCGGGTGATCAAACAATGGGCCAATGCTGCTGTCACTTTTTCAACGTAGGGAGCGAACTTTTTTTCTTCAGACTTAAAGAATGAAAGTTTCACCTCCACATAGGGAAGATGGACGCGATAACCTTTCTCAACTTCTATACCAGCTAAGGCTTCTTCGACGATGGTGGCGACATCGGATTCTCCCATTCCGATGGTGTCCCAATAGCGAGTGATATAAGGATCTATGTCGGTGGTGTTTTTATCCAGCCATTGCGCAATGGATGAGTGCCAGATGGCTTCGATTTCACGAGGTGGGCCGGGCAGGACAAAGATTTTCTTTCCGTTGGCTTCTAGGAAAAAGGCGTTTGCGGTCCCTTCAGCATTTTTTAAAACTGTCGCACCTTCTGGATAGAAGCATTGCTGACGTTGGATGTCTTTAACGACGTAGCCGCGCGGTTCAAGTCGCTCCTTGATGTGTTGCCAGGAGCCCTCATCAAATTTCAAGGTGCGCTTTGTCCAATCACTGACAACTTCGCGGGTAAAATCATCGGTCGTGGGCCCGAGTCCTCCTGTGATGAAAAGAAGATCGCCATGAGAAGCGCAGAAGTCCAAAGCCTCTGTCATCAATTTTCGATCATCAGGCACGACTAAATGCAGAGCTGTGGTGAGGCCCAACTCTTTGAGTTTTTCCGAAATCCACGCGGCATTTTTGTTAACGATTTGGCCATCGACCAGTTCAGTTCCAATACCAAGGACGGTTGCTTTCATGAGAAATCTCTTATCTGCTGTTAAGTGAGCACCTCAAAAATAGACCTCGGAAGGCTCAGCGTCCAGTGTTCTAGCCAATGATTTGGGGGGTCTTGTGCATACGGGCAGATATTGGTAAAAATGCATAGCGTCAATGTGGTCAAAACCTTGCCCATTTTGCATGGTGTTCATAGATTCGCAGCTCTACTAAAGGAGCCATTATCATGTCTTTCAATTGGAAAGAATTCGACCTCTATAATCCTACTCCTGAACATGCAATGCTTCGCGAGACTGTGAAAGCCTTCACTGAAGCTGAGATCGAGCCGCAGGCTCATGATCATGATCGTTCTGAAAAATTCAATCTTTCACTCTTCAAAAAAGTCGGCGAGTTGGGCCTTTTGGGAATCACAGTTCCTGAACAGTTTGGTGGCGCCGGAATGGATGCGACTGCTGCTGCGATCGTTCACGAAGAAATGTCGGCTTCGGATCCGGGTTTCTGTTTGGCTTACCTTGCGCATTCAATGCTTTGCGTGAACAACATCGCCGTCAATGGCAGCGATGAGCAACGTCACCGTGTTTTACCAAAGCTTTGCTCTGGGGAGTGGGTGGGTGCTATGGCCATGTCTGAACCAGCAATTGGTACGGATGTTTTGGGCATGCAAACCAAAGCTGTTAAAACTGGTAACGAGTATGTGATCAACGGTCGTAAGATGTGGATCACCAATGGCACGATCGACGAGAACAACACTTCCTGTGACTTGGTTTTGGTTTATGCAAAAACCGGTGAAAAACACGGACGTGCTTTGATCTCCACTTTCTTGGTAGAGAAAACTCACAAAGGCTATGCTGTTGGCCAAAAGATCAAAGATAAATTGGGTATGCGCGCTTCAAACACGGCAGAGCTTGTGTTCCAAGATTGCCATGTACCTGAAACTGCATTGATCGGCCATGAAGGCGACTCTATGTTGCATATGATGCGCAACCTGGAAATTGAACGCCTCACTTTGGCGGCAATGAGCTTGGGGATCGCACGCCGTTCTATCGAGATCATGAATCGCTATGCAACGGAGCGTGAAGCTTTCGGAAAATCTTTGAATCACTTCGGACAAATGCAACGCTACATCGCAGACAGCTATGCTGAATACAAAGCGGCTCGCGCTTATGTTTATGAAACAGCTCGTCGTATGGACCTCAACAAAGAAGGCAATCGCCTGGATTCAGACGGTGTGAAGCTTGTGGCTACCACTATGGCAAAGAACGTCGCTGATCGCGCGATCCAAGTATTGGGTGGTTACGGCTATGTGGGCGAGTACGTGGTTGAAAGATTGTGGAGAGATGCGAAGTTGCTGGAAATCGGCGGCGGAACATTGGAAGCACATCAAAAAAATATCACTCGCGATTTGGCAAAAAATCCTGAATCGCTTTATAAGTAGGCATCATGTTTCCATACGGGTCTGATATTGAAGTAAACACCCACTTGCAGGTGAATCATCAAGTGGTCTTAGAAAAGATCGGCCCGTTGTTGACGGATGAACGCCGTCAAAAAATCGACAAAGTGGTGGCGCAAAGAAATTTCGACACCGCTGTGGTTCTGGAAAGTATCTATGATCGCGGGAATGTCTCAGCGGTTATGAGAAGTGCCGAGGGCTTGGGCTTCGGCAACTTTCACGTCATTGAAACTTCTGAAAAATTTAAAGAATCGAACCGGGTCACACAGGGCGCTGACAAGTGGGTGGAAACCAAGAAGTGGAAAAAGACCACGGACTGCGTAAAATCCTTGAAGGCCGAAGGCTATAAGATCTTTGTAACTCATTTGGATGCTCGTTCAAAGCCCTTGCACGAAATTGATTTCAGTGGAAAGACCGCTTTGGTTTTGGGCAATGAAAGAGACGGAGTCAGTCCTGAAATGATCGAAGCGGCAGATGCGACGATCATCATTCCGATGTCGGGCTTCGTACAAAGCTTCAATATTTCGGTGGCTGGCGCGTTGGCGCTCTATCATATTTCGCAAGACCGCCTCAAACGTTTGGGCACAAATGCTTCTTTGACCGAGGAAGAGCAAGCGATTCTAAGAGCTCATTACTATATGCGCACTCAAGATTCGTCTTATAAGGTGCTGACAGAGCTGTTCGATCGCGGAGCTATAGTATAGCGAAGCCTTAGGCAGTGGAGCTTTAGCATAGCGGAGCCTTAGACAAGCGGAGCTTTAGCTTAAACGTCCGCGCGATTATAATCCTAGATTTCCTGAATGAAATCTCTTAGGCTTTTCTGAGAGGTTTCTGCTATGAAAAAAACAATTCTGATATTGCCGCTTTTGATAATTGCCTGCGCAGAAAAAAATGTCCACCCAACTGCTCAAGAAAACCCAGTGAATGCTTCAACGAAGCCCGCTTTCTTTATGACGAAGCCGCAGCCGACGACTCCCGTAGAGCTGGTATTTGATGAGAAGTATGACTCTGTGAAGCCTGTCAACTATCGCAAAAACGACAGCCTCCATATGTCGGGCAGTGCGAGTTTTATACCGAATTCTTTAAAAGAAATTGCCAAGCCGGCGAAGAAATTAAAAGTGAAATTGTTTGTGTTTGATTTGCGCCAAGAATCCCATGGCTATATCAACGACAAACCCGTTACTTGGCAGGCTCCCAACGACTGGGCCAACGCAGATCTAAATCATGGCGAGGCCGTGCAAAGAGAGCGTCGGTTGCTATTGGATACCGAGCTGGGGTCCAAAGTCGCAGGTAAGACAGTACAAAGCACCGAAACCGAAGAGAGTGTCGTGCGCAGCCGTGGCTATGAATACGTTCGCCTGACAGTCACAGATCACCTTCGCCCTTCGGACAGCGAGACCGACTGGTTTTTGGAAGCGGTTCACGCCTTACCGGAAAAAAGCTGGGTGCATTTTCACTGCCGTGCAGGGAAGGGACGTACGACCACCTTTATGGTCATGTACGACATGCTTCGCAATGCTAAAACAGAGTCTTTGGACGCTATCGTCAAACGTAATTCTGAATTGAGCAACGACTACGATGTCTTGGATATTCCTGCTCAAGACAACTGGAAATATATCTATCAAAAAGAACGCGCAGAGTTCATTCGTGAATTCTATAATTACGCCAAAGCCCATCCCAATGGGGACGGAATGCTTTGGACAGAATGGGTGAGAAAATGAATCAGAAAATGAACAAGATCTTTTTCGCCTTAGCGGCCTCGCTGCTGTTGTCTTCTTGTGCTTCGTTGAAGAAATCATTCTGTGATTGCTCGCAAGGTGGGAACAAAGAAGCCCGAAGCACTGGTTCTGGCGCTGGCAGCGCGGAACATTCTGGAAAATCCTCTGGGGATAAGACGGCTCCGGCTAAAGAGGCGGGTATTGTTGTTGATAGCGCGGATATCGAGATGGGCAATCGCATGTCGAAGTCCGTCGATGCCTTTGTCTTTAAAAATCAAAAGGACGAGTTCACAGCGCTATGCAAAGACGAACGCTTTGATTGCTATGTGAACGACAAGCGCTTCCCGCAGGGGCGCAAGAAAATCAAAAGAAAAGTTCCACCATTTCTTAGCGGTTCTAAGATGGGACTGCAGGGTGAGAACCGCGTTCGCGTAAAATACGATTTCTATCCGTAGGGATTAATTCTTTCGAAGGATAATGGATTTCATAAGGGGCTCCTGGTCGGGGAGCTCGAAGTCCAAGCCTTGTGAAGGCGCTGGCAAAATTTTGAAAGAGAATTCTCTTTTCAGTTTTTCCAGGCGCAGGTGAAGATCGCCGGTTGTCCATTTCTCATAATTCGTACAGAATAGAAGCAAGCCATTTTTCTCGAGGCAATACATCATATTGATCATCAGCTCGTCAAAGTTTTTGCTGATCGAGAAGACCCCGTTTTTAGATCTGCCAAATGAAGGCGGATCACAAATAATCAGACCGAACTTTCTTTTGCGGCGAATCGTTCCTTTGAGGAAGAGATTGCAGTCGTTCACCCAGAACTCGTATTTTTCGTCTTCAGGGTTTAAGCCATTCAGTTCAAAATTGTGTTTGCTCCAGTCGATAAAGTTTTGCGAAACATCGACGGTGCAAACTTCACGGGCGCCAGCCAAAGCTGAAACCACACTGAATCCGCTCGTGTAAGAGAAAAGATTCAAAACGCTACGATCTTGTGCATGCTCTCGCACCCAGAGACGATTTTCACGTTGATCCAGAAACAAACCCGGAGACAAGCCGGTGTCGCTGCGAAGCTCATAGATCACGCCGTTTTCTTTGGCGTTCCAGCGAGGAGCGGTGTTGCCAATATTCCAAAGTATTTCTGCATTCGGATCTTCGCCGCGATTGAGCATTTTACGAATAAGAATTTTCTTATTTAATTTTTTGGAAACTTTCTCAAAGCGCAGAAGATCCTGCACGGTGGGGTCTGATTCTTTGTACCAGTAAACCCAAAGATATTCGCCGTATTGGTCTACGCGATAAGTGTCGAGCTCCCGGTGACTTAAACGCAAAGATTCCTCTTTAAGCTCAGAGAACTTGTACATGCGTTCACGACGATGAAAGGCCTCGGCAAGAATCAAATCTTCAGGGTGCTCATTCAAATCTGATTCGCGAGCCCACGCAGGGACCTCTGTTTCAAAAGAGATATCCTGTCCCTTTAAATTGAATTTCAAAGAGAGGGAGTGCAGGCAAAGACGGAAGTAGTCGCTTCCACCATGCTCGCTGTCGCCGAGGACAGGAATACCATTGGCCTCTGCGTGCAGGCGAATCTGATGCGGCTTTCCGGTATGAGGATTCGCTTCCCACAATTGATGGGGGCCTAGTGATTTGATCCATTTAAATGTCGTCTTCGAATTAGGTTCTTTGTTTTTGCGACTGATGAAGACATTCTTTTCTTTTTCAATAAAAGATTCATAGGTGAACTCAGTCAAGTTCGTCGATCTATCGGTAAGGAAGAGGTATCTTTTGTTAACCAAATGTTGCTCAAAAAGTTTGGTCAACTCAGCGGCCAACTCAGAGCTGGTGGCAAATACTAAAGCTCCCGAAGTGGCCTTATCCAGACGATGCACGGTGAATAGCTTTCGGTTCAACTCATCTTCGTAGATTTCAACACAGCCGCGCTGCCCATATTCTGGGGAGTGCGTGTTGAGGCCTGCGATCTTGTCAACGAAGATGCAGCCGGCTGTCTCGGTGTATCGAAGCTTAATTGTCCGTGTCATTCGACTAATATAGACCGGTTTTCGTTGAGCGTCACTCAGAGTTTAGATAGAAAGATGTCTGGAGGTTTTCTTATGAAACTCATTTCTAAAGCAATGTTGGTGGGTCTTACTTTGGCGTTTTTGGCAGGTTGTGGATTTCAATCCATCCCTCAGACTAAAAACTCTACAGAAGCGGCCCTTGCAGAAGTCTCAAATCAATACAAACGTCGAGCTGACTTGATCCCAAATCTTGTAAACGTGGTCAAAGGCTATGCGAAACATGAGCAGGACACTTTGACTCAAGTGACAGAAGCTCGTGCGAAGGCTACGGCAATGAATATCGATCCTTCGAAAGTGACGCCTCAGCAGTTGGCAGAATACCAAAAAGCGCAAAGTGGTTTGTCACAAGCTTTGGGTCGTTTGATGGTGGTTACTGAAAAATATCCTGATTTGAAAGCGGATCAAAATTTCCGTGATTTGCAGGCGCAGCTTGAAGGCACAGAAAATCGCATCACTGTAGCTCGTCAAAGATACATTGAATCCATCAAAGAGTTTAATAACTTGGTGACGGTTCCACCGACAAGCTGGACAAATTCAGTGATGTATCATTTCGAAAAGATGCCTCAGTGGGATTTGACTCCGGAAGAAAAAGCAACTGCAGAGAAAGCTCCAGAAGTTAAATTCTAATGCGAAACTTTGCACTGTCCTTTCTTTCTTTATTTCTCTGTTTGAGCTTTCAGGCTCAAGCAGAGTTCAAGGTGCCTTCCTTAGAGGGGCCTGTGATGGACGAGGTGGGAATTCTGCCTCGCTCTGTTCGTCAAGATTTGACTTCACTGCTGGTTGACTTCAATCGTCGAGGTAAGGCGCAAATTCAAGTTTTGATTATCAACTCCCTCGAAGGGGAGCCCATTGAATCTGCATCAATTAAAATCACTGATAAATGGCAATTGGGCGATAAGAAGAAAGACAATGGTATTTTGTTTTTGATCTCCATGAGTGAGCGTGCAATGCGCATCGAAGTGGGGCAGGGCCTTGAAGGTGCCATTCCTGATATCTACGCCAAACGCATCATCAGTGATCGCGTGATTCCATTGTTCCGACAAAAAAGATTTGCCGACGGTGTTTACACCGGTGTTGCGGAAATCATGGCTTTGGCCGACAAAGAATTTGCCGATGAAAAATTGCCGGCAAGTACCTCAAAATCTGATGGCGGTGGCATACCGGCTTGGTTGATCATCCTCGTTCTCATCATCATTTCTATCTTGGGTCGCTTCGGCGGCGGTCGCGGCCGTTTTTATGGCGGTGGCGGTGGCTTTGGCGGCGGAACCTTTGGTGGTGGAGGATTCGGCGGAAGTGGCGGCGGTGGAGGTTGGTCCGGCGGCGGCGGCGGTTTTAGCGGTGGCGGAGCTTCTGGCAACTGGTAGGGACTGACTTACACTCCGACTTCGTCGGAGTAGGAGAACTTATGGCTTGGATACACAGATATATTTCTGACGAAGACATTCAAAAGATCTCGGAGGCGGTGAGCCGTGCTGAGGAAAAAACAGACGGGGAGATCGTTCCCGTTATTGTTCAGCGCTCCTCAACTGTGGGGCATGTGCCTTTGACTCTGACTCTGCTCATTTTGTTGATGCTTGTGATCGTCGAGCTTCCGTATGCAGATCTGCTTTGGGTGAAACCATGGGTGTATGTGTGGCCCTTTTTAATCGTTGCCGTTTATTATTTGTCGTTTGCCATTTCAAAAATGCATTGGGTGCAAAAGGTTTTGGTTCCGGAGCGAGACGAAGTCGATCAGGTGCATCAGCGCGCTCATCTTGAATTTTATCTCAACAAGGTGAATGAAACCAAAGACCGCACTGGCATATTGATCTTTATCTCGGTCATGGAGAAAAAAGCAGTGATCTTGGCCGATGAGGGCATCTCAAGCAAACTTCCTCCAGAGACCTGGAACGAAGTCCTCAGTAAACTCGGCGAGCAACTAGGTAAAGCCAATTGGAGTTTCGGATTCACGGAAGCCATCGAAAGCTGCGGTCACCATCTCAAGACGCATTTCCCCCGCACCGAAGTGAACAACCAACTCAAAAACCAACTGGTGATTCGTCCTTAAGGTACGCCGATCCCACCGAAGGTGGGTTTCTAACGGCTTTTGAGGCTCGGCGCGTAATCCTAAGTCTTGCCTCTGTCGGCGGTCATTGATAGTGTTTAGTTCTTCCGTTGCAGTCGTAGTTCAATGGATAGAGCACTTGGCTTCGAACCAAGGGGTTGCAGGTTCGAGTCCTGCCGACTGCACCATTTGTCAATCTTTTCGAACCACTTTCTTTTAGAGCTTCCTTTGCAACTTGCTTCTCCTCTGAAAACTTCGGTAAAGGCTGGCTTTGTGAGCGGACACGCTCCATTTGAAGCAGTTTCACTTCTTTTACAAACCCCAGTTCTTTTCGGTAATGTGATTTTCCAGCGTGGAAGCTGATATTAATTCCATTCTGTGTGACTTCAATTCTATGGGTGATTTTTCGAATGATTTCACTTTGGATTTCGGGATTCCCATCGGCTTTTTTGACGAGGGCTTTTAACGAGGCTGTGAATTTAGAAAAGTCCTCATAGGATATGACCTCATCAGATCGGACTTTAGAACTTTCTTGGATCAATTGACCTTCAACAACTTCCTTTGTTTGTTGCAGTTTTACGAGCTGATCAAAAAACGGTTTTTCATTAACTCCTTTTGGTAGCCTTGAAACTCGCTCGATGAGGGTTTCGATTTGCAGTCCCAGGGCTTGAATTCTCCGTTTTAAATGGTCCTCTTCTTGGGCTTCAGATGAAGTCTGTTGTAAAGAAACAGCGACCTCTTGCAGGCCTTTGGCGGTCTCGGAACTCATTAAGAACGATTTTGCCTCCTGCCACACGATGGGCTCAATTTTGGCTGCCAAAATTCTATGAGGCTCGCACTTCAGGACTTTTTTGGAAAGCGAGGCCTGATTTTTTGTAGCCCAAGCGTGTTCATAGTAAGGCACCTTCATGGATCTTCCATGCGCAGACTTGCCACTCATGCGATCGCCGCAGGTAGCGCAAAAACAAACTCCAGAAAGTGTAAATGGATACCTTTGATCAAGATGGGTTCTTTTTCGATGACGATTTTTCGTCAGTAATGCTTGCACTCTGTCGAAAGTCTCTTCGTCAACGATCGCGGGCCAGACGGCCTTCACTTCGTCTTCGTTGCCACCCTTGGTCGAAAAGACTCGGACGCCGATATAGGCCTTGTTGCGAAGTACTTTGTGAACTTGATCAATCTTAAATACCGAGGCTCGAACACTGCCGCCGCCTCGAACTTTTCTAGGAAGAGCGTAACCTTTGGCATTTAAATATTTGGCTGTGCTCGCAAGAGTTTCTTCTTGCAAAAAGATTTCAAACATCAACTTCACCAACTCGGCTTCTTCGGGGATGATTGAAAGACTTCCTGGTTTGTTTCGGTCAATTTCATAGCCCATCGGTACCGAGCCGCCGTTATAAAGTCCACGTTTGGCTCTTGCTAAAAACGAATGCGAAATCCTTTCGGCAGTTTGCTTTCTTTCAAACTCCGCGATATTTGCCATCATATACATGACAAGTTCACCCGCCGCGGTGGAGGTGTCGTTGTATTTGCGGTGTGGAGAGTACTC
Organism: Bdellovibrio svalbardensis; assembly: GCF_029531655.1. Taxonomy (NCBI): domain Bacteria; kingdom Pseudomonadati; phylum Bdellovibrionota; class Bdellovibrionia; order Bdellovibrionales; family Pseudobdellovibrionaceae; genus Bdellovibrio; species Bdellovibrio svalbardensis. Next base: position 328 of record NZ_JANRMI010000005.1, on the reverse strand, counting down.
CATATTTCTTGAGATTCTCCAAAAGCAAAATGTCTCTTGCTTGCAGAATCATGCTAAAAGCCAGCCTCTTTGTGGCTGAGGCATTCAAAAAATTTGAATAAGTCCATACGTACCCCCTTGGTTGTTGATGTTTTCCCTTTCGGACTTTTCTTAGTTAATTCGGGAAGTTGCTAATTTGTTCCCTGAAAAACAAGGTCTTTGAAGAAAAATACTTCAACCCATAGATAGCACTATGTGTGCCAATGTTGATGGGGTGTTAAAATAAAAATGGCGCTGATTTTTATAAGTCAGCGCCTTTTGGTAAAATTTTTGGCTAAGTTACTAGGGG